>JAGVMG010000056.1 GCA_020053915.1 Parachlamydiales bacterium
AATTTCATAAAGATCCGCTGCTATGGCAAGCTCTTCTTCGTCCGCTCTCACCTTAGCTTCCGCAAGCTCAATTTTCTGTTGGATGGCACGCAAAGTCATGTAATTGACAGCAACTTCGCTGAGCATGGATATGAGTACGCTCTCAGCGTCTTCTTTGGTTGCTTCCCAGACGTACTGGGCTGCTTTTTATATGTAAAAACTTTCTTAACTATGTACTAGTACACAGTTAAAAAAGTTTTCACTCTTTGTAAACTATGTACTAGTCTTCTACTGCGACAGTTTTCTCAAAGATGTCCTTGCGGCAGAAAACGGGGATGTTGTTCATTAACGCTAACGTGATGCAGTCGCTTGGACGTGCGTCCATTTCTAAGATGATTTTTTGGTCGCCTAGGGTTTGTTCAAGAAACAGGCGAGCAAAATAGATCGTGTCTTCGATATCGCTGATTACAATCTGAATGGGGATGATGTTTAGCCCTTTAAACAGAGCATTAATGAGATCATGAGTAAAGGGACGCGGCTTATTTTCCATCGTCAGGTAGGTCTGGATGTTCTGTCCCACCTGCGGATCAGTATAGATAGCAAAGCGCTTTTCTTCCGTTCCTAAGATAATTACGGTATAGGCACGCGATTGCATGATCTTATTAAAAGTAATGGGAACCAGTTCCATTGCATCCTCCGCCTATTTTAGTATATCTAGGAGCGAATGACAATTTGTCCATCAAAAAAGCCGACGATCACTTTGCCGGCGAGGTGAAAGAAGAAGCCCGTGTCGACAACACCAGGGAGATGGAGAAGAACTTCGTGATCTTCTTCGGGAAAGGGGCGAGGAGCATCGAAATGGATATCGATGATCAAATTACCGTTGTCTGTGACATAGGGTGTGTGATCGGGGTTTTTGCGAAATTCCCCGCGAAATCCCAGCTTTTCGATGTGGTGCAGCGTAGCTGCTTCAGCAAAAGGGATCACTTCGACGGGGAGTTTTACTTTCCCTAAGCGGTCTACGAGTTTGGATTCATCGACGATGACGATCATCTCACGGCTCATATTCGCCATGATTTTTTCTCGGACAAGCGCGCCCCCTCCCCCTTTGATCATCCGTTTTTGAGGGTCGATCTCATCCGCTCCATCTACTGTCAGATCGAGTGTTGTCATTTTAGATATATCAAGCAGGGGGATTTTCCCCTCTTGAGCCAGCTTTGTCGATTGGAGCGAACTGGCAACGGCGTGGATTTTTAAACCTTGTCTGCACCTTTCGATCAGGTGCTGGATAAAATAGTACGCCGTGGAGCCCGTACCGAGGCCCACCAACATCCCATTTTCTACTAATTCGGCGGCTTTTTCGCCGACCTTTTTTTTGATTTCTTCTCTAGACATATGAATGGAAAAACACAATAATGATGATTTCCCCTAATTTTTGAAGAACCATGATTACATTACAAGCCCTTTCTCAGTTTCTCGATCACCTTCTTTCTCCCAAGTTATTTGGAGATTACTGTCCCAATGGATTGCAAGTGGAAGGAAAGGAGCGAATTCACACCATTGCGTTCGCCGTCTCGGCAAGTGTTGCAGCCGTTGATGCCGCAGTTAAGATGAAAGCCGATGCTCTTATAGTCCATCACGGCATCTTCTGGGACAAAGAACCCATGAGCGTTGTTGGGCCAAAAAAAGAAAAGCTCTCCCAGTTGTTAGGCGAGAACATCTCTCTTTTTGCTTATCATCTGCCCTTGGATGCGCATGGTGAGATTGGAAATAACTGGAAAGCTGCTGCTGATTTAGGGTGGGAGAATCTACAGCCCTTTGGAAAGATGGGTAAAACTGCGATTGGAGTAAAAGGGAGTTTTAAGCCGATGAGGGTTCAAGACTTTCAGAAGCAATTGGAAGGGTATTACAAACACCCCGCTCACGTAGCTCTTGGAGGACCGCTTGAGGTGAAAACAGCGGCACTTGTTTCCGGCGGAGCTCATCGAACGATCCAAGAGGCCGCAGATGAGGGGATCGATTGTTTCATTACAGGAAGTTTTGATGAGCCGATCTGGGACATCGCCCATGAACGCAGGGTTAACTTTTTTGCCCTGGGTCATTATGCCACGGAGACGATCGGAGTGCTTGCTCTGATGCAGCTTTTAAGCCAAACATTTGGTGTCCGCTCTGAGTTTATCGACTTGCCCAATCCTTTTTAGCTCTTGAATTGTATTCATTTATTGAGTACCTTTTTGTGTTAACCCCTGGTAAAATGAATGTCCTTTGCTTTTAAAGACCTAAAGAATCAGATCGCAGAAGAGAGTCCTAAAACCCGCAAGGCGCTGGAAAAGCTTAAACGGCAGATGGATGCGGCCGATAAGAAAATCACCCCTCAAGCGCTTCAGAAAAAGGCGATTGAGATCCACCGCTGGATTGCAAGGCACGCTTCGAATCGGATTATCTTAAAGAATAAAAGCATTTGCCTTTTTGATGAAAACGAGCATGCAGCCAAACTCAGTCAGCGCATGCTCAAGTTAGCGGATAATTTAAAGCGGGAAATGAACGGATCTTCCGAGGAAATCGCTGCCCAGTTTTATCAACATCACAGCACGCGTTCCCGCAGCCTCAAGGAAGACTAATTTAGAGTTTAGCGATGTCAAATATTATTGAGTGCCTCAAAGAGCGCGGTTTAGTGGAGTCGATTGCAAACGAAACACTCATTGCACGCGCAGAAAATCCCCTTAAGGTCTACATCGGATTTGATCCGACAGCCGACAGCTTACACATTGGAAACCTCGTCGGGATGATTGTTCTCCGCTGGTTCCAGAAATATGGCCATACTCCTGTTGTGATTTTAGGGGGAGCCACAGCGCGCATTGGCGATCCTTCTGGAAAAAGTGTTGAACGTCCATTGCTCGATCAAAGTACCATCATCTATAATACCACGCGTATCCGCCGTCAATTTGAGTCGATCCTCGACTTTTTTCACCGAACAGCGCGGCCGATCATCTTAAATAATGACGATTGGTTTGCCCAGTTTAGTCTAGTCGATTTTTTACGCGATGTCGGTAAGCATTTTCGCGTGGGCACCATGCTCGCAAAAGAGATGGTTCGCTCTCGGATTGATTCCGAAGAGGGGATTAGCTTTACTGAATTTAGCTATCAGTTGCTGCAGTCGTACGATTTTTACCATTTGATCAGCCATTTTGGTGTCGAAGTGCAAGCTGGAGGAAGTGATCAGTGGGGAAATATTGTCTCAGGGATCGATCTCATCCGTAAGCTCGGAAAAGAAGGAGCTTATGGCTTAACGTTCCCTCTCTTAACCCGCAGCGATGGCAAGAAGTTTGGGAAAACGGAAGAAGGGACGGTTTGGCTCGCTGCTGACCGCTGCTCTCCTTATCAGTTTTATCAGTACTTTATCCGTATTCCCGATGCCGATGTCATTCGAATGATGCGCATGCTGACTTTCCTAGAGATGGATGAGATACGTCAGTATGAAGCAAACATGGCTCAACCTGATTACATTCCGAATACGGTTCAAAAGCGACTCGCCGAAGAGTTGACCCGGTTAATTCATGGCGATGAAGGATTGGCAAAAGCGATTAAAGTGACCGAAGGAGCAGCTCCTGGAGCCGCTTCAGCCTTGAGTGTGGAGTCATTTCGAGAGATTGCTCAGGATATGCCCAGTATGCGTTTGACAGAAGGGGAAGTCGTTGGGCAAAAATTCATCGACCTCTCCGTGAAAATTGGTCTTCTTCCAAGCAAAGGGGAAGCTTTGCGTTTGATTCAGAACGGAGGAGCTTACCTCAATAACGAAAAGATCGAAGACCCTCAATTTCGGATCGAAAAAGAGCATTTGATCGGCGGGGAATATTTGCTCATGGGCGCGGGAAAGAAGAAGAAAATGCTTGTTAGTGTACATGATTAAATTAAAATCCTTTGATTTAATTGCTAAAATCCTCTACCAAGAAGACATAAGGCAAAAAAGGGATGACACGTTGACCTATTGCCGATGGGGATGAGCTCAGCAGTTGGATTTTTTTTTATGAAATCACTTGCTTGAAAATCAACATGATACAACAATGTGCAAGTAAAAGCATGGAGTGCGTAACCCAAGGAGTCTGAGAATATGGCGACAATCACGAAAAAGAAATTGATTCAGGTGATTTCCCAGCATCGTGGTGTTCATCCGAATGATGTTCGCAATGTGATTCAATCATTCTTAGATGCAATGACAGACTACTTGTCTCGTGGTGATCGCTTAGAATTCCGGGATTTTGGCGTTTTCGAAGTTGTTGAGAGAAAACAAAAGATTGGCCGCAATCCTAAAAATGCTGCAGTTCCTATTGTCATTCCAGCCCGCTTAGCCGTTAAATTCACTCCAGGAAAGAAAATGCGCAAAGTCATCGAAAAAGAGCGCAAATCTCAGCGCGGCGCTTAAAAATTAATTTGAATCCTATCCACTTTCTAAAAACACCTATCTCACGAAATGAGATGGGTGTTTTGCTATTGTGCCGCATTTTCATAAAGATAAAATTTTGTTTTATATGATAATCTCAAGAATTGAAGTCGAACCCGATAAATTGGGGGAAAACTTTTTTCAAAGGTTTCCAAAATAGGGGATAATATTTATAATTTCCCTCGGATGAGAGACTACCCATGAACGATCAAGGAGGAATGGATTGTCGATTCCAAAGGTTTTAACTTACAGTGCGATATCACTTTTTTTAATCATCGGCGTGACCGCTTTTTTTAAACGGGATAAACAACAGATGACAGCCTCTCTTAGAGAGCCGTCTCGTCTTTCTGTGCCCTTTGAAGAACAACCCATTCCGCTGATGGAAACCCCTGTGCTTTCTGTCGTCAAAAAGCCGGAGCCTGTCGTCGTCACGGAACCTGTTAAATCGAGAAAGAAAGCCCCCGTTGAGGAGATTTCTTCGGAGACCTATTTCCAAGAGCATCCAAAAGACGACTTCCCGACAATCGATCGGATCTTTCAACTGTTCACTACAGGTCCTTCAAAGCTTCCGATTGTCGAGACTGTCCAATACACTAGTTCCGTGCCGTGGCTCAATGGGCGCCTCGCATGGATTGCCGATTATGCCTCCCATTTTTCTACTTCGCGCCATTTCATTGCGCGCAGCTTAAACGGCAAGCCCGACTATTTTTCACAAAAGGTCTTTGAAGGCAGTAAATTTAATGTTTTTCGCCAAGACAAAAAGATCCAGTTCTATCTCTTAGTCGACGTCTCCCGTTTGAAAATGGGCTTTTACTATGTCGATCTCGGGACCAACGAGCGGGTGCTTCTTAAAACGTATGCTATTAGCGTGGGCAAGTTAGACCCTTCTAAACCCTCGGGAACCCAGACTCCTCTGGGCAGATATGCGCTGGGAGATAAGGTCGTTGTCTATCAGCCCGGCGTCATGGGAATTTTTCAAGATCAGAAAGTCGAAATGGTCCGTGTCCTGGGAACCCGCTGGATTCCTCTTGAGCATGGCTATGGGATATATGGAGCTCCTTGGATCGAAGAGTCGAAAGCGGGCCGCCTTGTTGAGAATGTATCCGTTATTGGTAAATATAATACAGAAGGGGGCATTTGCATGGCCTCTTCTGATTTGGAAGAACTTTTTTCAATCGTCATTACGAAGCCGACGTTTATTGAGATCGTCACTGATTTCCGCGAAGCCAAGCTTCCTGGAATTGAAGTGGCTACACCTACACGTTAGGAAGGAAAAAATTGTATGTTAGCTCATGAGAAGCAGATTTTAGAATATGAAAAGATGCTCGCAAAGCTCAAAGACCAAGACAAAGATAAAGGGCTTTGGTCAGAGGATGAGATCCATAAATTGGAAGGAAAGCTTCATCAGCTCAAAGCTAAAGTTTATGCGGAGTTAACTCCTTGGGAAAGAGTTTCAATCTGTCGTCACCCGGCGCGTCCCCGTACCATCGATTACATCCGCAATATGTGTGATGAGTTCACTGAGATTTTTGGCGACCGCCTCTTCCGCGACGACCCTTCGATTATTGCTGGTTTTGCAAAGATTGGCGGCGTTAAATTTATGGTTATCGGCCAAGAGAAAGGGTGCGATACGGAGAGCCGCTTGCAGCGCAATTTTGGGATGCCCCATCCCGAAGGGTACCGAAAAGCGATGCGGTGTATGCGCCTTGCCGAGAAATTTAAACTTCCCGTCCTTTCTCTCTTAGACACCCCAGGCGCTTATCCAGGTCTTGCTGCCGAGGAACGGGGACAGGGATGGGCAATTGCACACAATCTTCTAGAAATGGCTCGTTTAAAAACTCCTATCGTCATTCTTTTAATTGGAGAAGGGTGCTCAGGCGGAGCGCTAGGAATGGGAATTGGCGATGTGATCGGCATGCTCGAGCATTCCTACTATTCTGTGATCTCTCCTGAAGGGTGCGCGTCGATTCTATGGAAAGATACGAGTAAGAACGAAGTTGCTGCCGAAGCACTGAAAATGCATGTGGAAGACCTGCTCAAGCTCGGGATTGTCGATGATAAGATCGATGAGCCTTTAGGCGGGGCACACCATGACACAGCCCAGGTGTATCGCAGCGTGAAAAATTATATTGTCGAGCAGTGGAACCTTTTAAAAGGGATCCCTCTAGAGGACTTGATTGAGCGTCGCTACCAAAAATTTCGGCGGATTGGCAAGTTTATCGTAGAAGACAAGACGCCGGTTCTGTAAACTGCTGAATATCCAGAGAGAACTGGCAGAGTCTTAAGGTCTAATCATGAAGCTTCTTCTCAACGCAGCTGTACGCAGCCGAAAGCATCTATCTTTGCTTATCGCCACTTTCTTAACCCTGATTGCACTTACAATCGCCAGTCAAATGGAGATGTTTGCTTTAGGGGTTCTATCCAATAATGGGGCCGATTTCTTTTCCCTCTTTTCCGAGAACCAATCGGAAGTTGATTCGGGAAACCATGGGGTCTCTTTGTCGCAAGTTGAGGAAAAATGGAAAGAGATCGATAAGGATGGCTCTGGGGTAATCACGAAGCAGAAAGCTTCTGTCTATATCGCTCAAAGAAAAGATGTGAACCCTTTAAACATCTTGATCGGCAAAGTGAAGCAGAAATTTGAGTTCTCCAACAGTATCAACGCCCTTGTCCTCATCCTCTTATGCGTGGCTGTTTTTAAGGCGATCTGGTTATTTGCTAGCCGCTATACGACCCAACTACTCGCTATTCGCGTCAGCCGAGATTTGAGACAACAGTATTTTGAGCATATTCAAGCCCTGCCAATGAGCTTCTATCAGAAGCATAACATTGGATCTCTTTCTTCTCGCGTCGTCGGCGATGCTGGACAGATCGCGACCTCGATCAACTCCTGGCTAACCAATTACCTCCAAACCCCCTTTACAATTGTCACTTGCTTGTCGATGTGCGTCTTCCTCTCCTGGCGCCTGTCGCTTGTGATCTTTGTGGGCGTTCCTTTGATCATTATGCCGATTGTCTTTCTAGCGCGCCGCGTGAAGCGGGTCTCTAGACAGCTCCAATCAAATCAAGAGAAATTTGCAAATGTCCTGATCGACTTTCTTGCAGGCATTCAAACGGTAAAGATCTTTTCGATGGAAGCCTTTTCTTTAAGAAAATACAAGGAACAGAACGATCGAATGGCTGTATTAGAGAGCAAAACCGCGAAATACGGCTTGCTGACACGTCCCATCCTCCATGCAATTACAACGGTCTGTCTTGCCAGCGTTGTTCTCTTTGGCCTCTATACGATTGGAATGAGCCTGTCCCAGCTGATCGTTTTCTGCGGCTTGTTGCAGCTCGTGTATGAGCCTGTTAAAAAATTTGCCGATGAAAACGCGAATATCCAACGCGGCATTGTCGCCGCCGAAAGGATGTTTGAAGTGCTCCATTTGAAACCTGAAATTGAAGACCGTCCCGGTGCGATCGAGATCAAGCACTTTGAGAATATGATCGAATTCGACCACGTCTGGTTTCGCTATCAAGACGAGTGGGTCTTAAAAGATTTGAGCTTTACAGTGAAAAAAGGGGAGACGGTTGCCATTGTCGGTCCGACCGGTGCTGGGAAATCGACGATCGTGCAGCTATTGCCTCGTCTTTTTGAAGCCCAGCAGGGCGAAATCCGTATCGATGGAAAGCCTGTTAATGCCTACACCCAGAAATCGATTCGCGAGCTGATTGCCTTTGTCTCTCAAAAGCCGTTCCTCTTCCTCGATACTGTTGCAGCAAATATCGCTTTTGGCAGAAATTTTTCTCGTGAAAAGATCGAAGCTGCTGCAAAACGCGCCCATGCTGATGAGTTCATCTCACGCATGCCGCAGAAATACGATTCCATGCTCGCAGAAGCTGGCCAGAACCTCTCTGGCGGGCAGCAACAGCGCCTGGCGATTGCGCGTGCTCTTGTCAAAGACGCCTCCGTTCTCGTTCTCGATGAAGCCACTTCTTCACTTGATGCGATGAGCGAGCTGCATATCAAGAAAGCGATTGCGAGCCTACATGGCGAAGTGACGCAGATCTTGATTGCGCACCGCTTATCGACCATTGAGCATGCAGATAAAATCATCTACCTCGACAGAGGGACAAAAATTGCAGAAGGGAATAAAGAGCAGCTTCTCAAGACGTGCGAGCCTTTCCGCTTGATGTGGGAAACGCTCTACCGTTCAGAGAAGATCGAAGCTCTACAGGCAGAAATCGCTCCTGTTACTTCTTGAGGAGTCCAAGCTTTTCAAAGCTTTGACGCAGCGGTTCATTGTCCGGCTTTTCGAAGGCTCCGCTAGAAGAGAGCCAAGTCACGTAATCCTTCGGGATGTCCGCAAGCGCCTTTCCTTGGTGTTTGCCAAAGGGCATATGCGTCAGAGACTGAGGGCGAGAAAGAAGCTCGATCACTTTTTCAATTTCCAAGTCATCAATCATCGCAGAAAAGACCTTATACAGAATAATCACGTCATCGAGCGCCCTGTGGGCTTGGTTTGCTTCAAATCCATAGACCTCTCGCAGAGATTGCAGCGTATGTCTTGGCAGATCTGAGCGGTATTTACGCGCCCATTTGAGTGTGTCGAGATGCCGAAACGACGGCATGGCGACATCAGCCCGTTTAAATTCTGCTTCCATAAATAACTTATCAAACGCATCGTTGTTATGTGCAATGAGAACTGTGTCCTCGGGACAAAACTCAATAAAGGCGAGAGCCACTTCTCCAAACGTTGGAGCATCCGCAACCATTTCATTGGAAATATGGTGGATAGCGGTAGCTTCCACGGGGATGGGACATCCCGGATTAATCAGCTGAACAAAAGAACGGTCTTCCACAGGATCGTATGCGGCAAGCTCAATGATCCGGTCTTTTTCAGAGCGCACACCAGTGGTTTCAGTATCGTAGTAAATCGGTCTCAAGGGCATAGAAGTCTCTTATAGATTTAAGCTTTTTTCAAGAAGCACGTTTTCAATACAAGGGTATTTCTCCCTTTTCCGCATTCCACTTCCCCTTCATCATCCGTCAGGCGAATGTCTTTATAAAGGGTTCCGCGCTTGATCGTCATCGAAGCGCCTTTGACTTTAAGATCTTTAATGACCGTTACGTTATCGCCATTATTCAGTTCTGCGCCATTGCTGTCTTTTACGGTCATCTGGGCCTCGCGATGTGGGGGTTAGTAACAACTCATTATAGGCGTAAGAATGTTTTCGACCACAAAAAAGGAGGCGGCTGAACAAGATATGAGCATCAACATTAGGGACTAACAAGATCTGGAATATTTTCCCAGTATATTTTCTCAGCCTCAATTTCGATAGAAGAATAATCAGTCCTTCTTGGTTTAGGTGGATAATCTGTCCATTCAATAAAGAGAAAGACTTTATCGTTACCAATCTCAAGATCAAGGATTTGTCCATCGTCGTAATCCTTCCAAGGTATCTCTTTGGATTCTTCATCATCCACACGGATCCGTTTGACGCCTAATAGGCATAATTTGCCTTTTATCGCATGGTCTTTGGATAAAAGGTTTCGATCTACAGGATCATCACATGTAATGTCACAGCTTCGAAGATAAAGATCGATGTTATCTCCATTTCTTTTCACATCAAGGAGGCCTCCATCGTGGAAGTAGCATGTGTAATTTTCTATATCCATGTCTCTCTGAGTGGTTATTGTGGATTGGTAAGATGGGGATACTCGTTTTTATAACGAGGATTATTATAAACTTTGAGGCATTTAGGACATCTGACTAAAGCTTCTCTATTGCTGCCATATTTCCAGGCATCGATGAAAGATGGGCATATAAGCCATTCGCCATCCCCAACTTGCGCTGTTTCAGAAATGGAAGAGTCTGGAAATTCCAGATCCATGAGCTCTTTGTAAGATCTTA
>JAGVMG010000032.1 GCA_020053915.1 Parachlamydiales bacterium
CAAGGAAGATGAATCCTTCCTCCAGGAATTGACCGTCTTTCCTTATTTAGGTCTTGCTGGCAAGGGAGGCGCTATATGAATTTTTTGTCGTGTACAGAGTGTAAGAACACGCTGATATAACGCTTACAGACGACTGCGATAATCTCGGATTAACTCTCTTCGACTGGCAAGACGAGCTCGGGGATGTTTTTGTTAAGGGCAGCGAACTCTTTGGCAAGTTCACTCATCTCATCGTCACTGACGCCCCCCTCTTGAATCTTCATCCGGATCACCTCTCTTTGCTCCATCCAATGGCGAACAAGGATTTTGCGCAACGTCTCCTTGATCCCCTCTTCCCCTTTTAGAATGTTGATTTTTCGGAGCATGATCTCAGATAAAAGCTGTGTTTCTTCCGCACTGCTCAAGCTTTGACCAAGAGCCAGTAGGTCACAGGGTTCATTATTGTCATAGGCGTCTAAAAATTGAGAGTACAGGCGGCGCGCGCCTTCAATGTGAAAAAACTCTTGTTTGACGTTCAATCGGGCAAGCTCGACCAATTTAGGCTCTTGTTTACCGACGAGTATCAACCAACGAAGCAGATCCGTTTCTAAAATCTGATCAGGATTGACTTGATGAAACGCAACGGAACTGCTTTTTTTAATGAATAGATCAGGAAGCGAGATCTGTCCCACCCCCAGGGTGGATTCGGGAACTTGGGCTACTTCCGCAAGCTTGCGCAGGCTCTCATGCACCATGACAGGCTGCTCCCACTGGCGGATCTTTTCGACAATTCTCTGGACAATCTCATTTTTCTGTGAAGGCGAGGATAAGTTATGCCCTTGAGATAAATGGCTGAAGACAAAACTTAAGTAATCGCGGCTAGAAGATAAGAGCTCGTTAAAGTAGGAAGGGCCCCATTCTTTGAGCACGCCATCGGGATCAAGTCCGTTAGGAAGAGCAACAATGAGCACCTCAATCCCCTTTTTTTGGAACAAGTGGCCAATCTTAACGGCAGCCTCTTGCCCCGCTTTGTCTCCATCGAGCGCAAGGTACACTTTTTGAGCACCGAGATGGATCAACTCTTTGACATGATCCTCACCAAAGGCAGTTCCCTGACCTGCCACCGTATAATCATACCCTGCATGAATGAGCTGCAGTGCATCGATCTGCCCTTCGACGATGATTGCCTTCTGTTCTTTAGCGATCCTCTGGCGCGAATAACTCAAGCCGAAGAGGACATTCGACTTTTTAAAAAGAGTCGTCTCTGAAGTATTGATGTACTTGCCCCCAAAAGTTTCCTCTATAAACTTACGGCACGAAAACCCGATCACAGCTCCCATCGCATCGCGGATGGGGAACGAGATCCTCTCTGAGAAAAAATCTTTTCCCCGGGCATTCATTAATCCCGCCTCTTGCATCACCTCGACAGACACTCCTTGTTCCCTTAAATACCGGATGAGCAGATCCCCTTGGCGCGGAGCATAGCCCACTTCAAATTTCCGGATAAAATCGAGAGTCAGGCCCCGTTCATAAAGATATTTCAAGGGAAAATCCCCTTCTTCACTATGAAGTAAGAGAAAATGGTAAAAGCGGGAGGTGAGATCGAGCGCTTGCTTGAGCTGCGCTTTACTCGGTCCCTTTTTTTGATGCTGTTCATCGACAGCTTCCAGAGTCACTTGGAACCGCTCTGCTAAACTTTCAATCGCTTCGATGAATCCCATCTTGACATGGGTCATTAAAAAGCTGATCGCATCTCCATGCGCGCCGCACCCGAAACAATGGTAATGCGTATCGCCACGCTGCACAACAAAAGAGGGGGACTTTTCTTCATGAAAGGGACACAGCGCTTTAAACGCAGCCCCTGCGCGCTGCAACTGAAGATGTCCCGATAGCACTTCGGGCAAATCAATTTTCTGACGCAACAGATCAAGGCTTTCTTTTGAATAGATTGGCATGAGGCATTCTGCTATAGTAGATGGTGATCACTTTTTCATCATACTCGGTGAGATGTTTATCCCCAATCCCCGAGTTTGGAAAGAGCTTTGAAAAAAGTCTTTATAAAAATATCAAACTGTTTTAAAACTCAACGAAGTTTTTATGCCGAACATGTTCTATCGAGGGTGAGAAAGAGACTGAAAGTATGGAAGAGAAAACGCCTAAAATCCCAAACTATACTCAAGCGGGAACCATCGCTGATTCCTCCTTAAGCGGTCTGCGCGATCAGATCAAAAAAATCATGATCCCCATGTTGATCAAGATTTTTCAGCTTAAGCTTGAATTAAGCCAGTCGATCAGCCTTCCCTCTCGTTTGCAAAGCACCAGTTGCGATTCTCCCGACACAACTTTAAACGAGCTGAAAAAACTCGATGAAGACCTCAAGCTACTCGTGCTGTGGTGCCAAAGCTGCCGCAATCAGATCGGTAAAGCGATGAGCATCCCTGAGGAAGAACAAAAAGAGCCCTTGAGCACAACCTCTTCTGACACCGAGCATAATCCCATGGTCAGCAAATCGTTTTCTGAAGCCATGACCTCGCATTCAAGCCGGTATCAAGTCGCAGACAGCAACCCCTCCCTCCAAGAGGGATCTGACGAGATCAACTCCCCTTCTTCTAAAACGAGTTGGCTAAAAAAAATGTTCCACCGACCTTAACATGTAAGAGATCCCTATGACCGTATCTCCGATGATGGCTCAATGGCATGCCTGTAAAAAAAGCTCCCCTAATTCTCTTCTTTTGTTTCGGCTAGGAGACTTTTATGAAGCCTTTTATGAAGATGCCGTCTCTCTTGCAAAAGAACTCGACTTGACTTTGACAAAACGTCAAGAGATTCCAATGGCAGGCGTTCCTTTTCATGCCAGTGAAGGATATATCGACAAACTTGTCGCGAAAGGCTATCGGGTCGCCATCGCCGAACAGATGGAAGATCCCAAAGCGGTTAAAGGCATTGTCAAACGGGAAATCGTGCGCGTGATTACGCCGGGCACCTTAGTGAACTCGACATTGCTCTCAGATAAAGCGAATAATTTCTTAACCTGTCTCACACAAGTCAACAGCGTTTATGGACTCTGCATTTTAGATGTGACCACCGCCGATTTCAAAGTGATGGAGTTTGAAGATCTCAAACAAGTGCTCGATGAGCTCTCTCGTTTGCAACCCAAGGAGATCCTCCTCTCTGAAAAATGGCGCGCGGATCATCCCGAATGGATCGCTGAGCTTTTAGAGCAGATCAACCCCGTGATCCACACCAAGGAACACTGGCATTTTGAGCACAGCCATGCTTGCACTCTTCTCCTCCGCCATTTCCACGTGCATAACCTCGATGGATTCGGACTCAAAGGGATGATCGCTGCAATTAATGCCGCAGGCGCCATCCTCCAGTATGTGCAAGAAGACTTAAACCTGCCGACCACTCACATCCAAACATTGACCTCGCTGCAGCTCACGCAATACATGCTGATCGACAGATCTACACAGCGCCACTTAGAACTCGTAGACAGTCTGCAAGAGGGGAAAAAAGCGCTCTCCCTCTTCAAACTGCTCGATCAAACCTCCACTCCGATGGGAGGCCGCCTCCTCAAACAATGGCTGCTCCACCCTCTTCTTGATCCCGCCGAAATCCATATGCGACAAGAAGCGATCGGGGATTTTCAGGCAAATGGACGCACAACTCGTGAGATTTCAGCCCACCTCGGAGAGATCCGCGATCTCGAGCGTCTCATTATGCGCATTGAGACAGGGTATGCATCCCCTCGTGATTTAGTGGGTTTGCGCTTTTCTCTCGAACAGATCAAGCCATTAGGCCCCCTGTTAGAGGTCTACAAGACACCGCTGATCGCTTTAAGACAAACGACATTATCTTCTTCAGTTTCCGTTCTCTCGCTTACTGAGCGCATTAAAAGTGCACTTGTCGAGGCACCTCCTCTACGCTTAAGCGACGGCAACATCATTCAAGATGGGTACCATCCTGAGATTGATCGTTTGCGCGCTTTAAAAAAAGATAGCCACAGCTGGATCGCCTCTTACCAAACACAGCTCCGCGAATCGACTCAAATTAAAACCTTAAAAGTCGGGTTTACGAACGCCTTTGGATTTTATATTGAGGTGAGCCGTGGACAAGCGGATAAAATTCCCGATCACTTCCAGCGGCGTCAAACGCTCGTCAATGCTGAGCGGTTCATCACTCCGGAATTAAAAGAATACGAATATCAAATCCTGCATGCTGAAGAGCGCTTGTTAAGCCTAGAAACAGAACTCTTTCATACACTGCGAGAGCAAGTGGCCACCCATTCTCGCGAGATCCGCAACATCGCGCAGGCGATCGCACATCTCGATACTTTGATCGCATTAGCGCAAGTGGCAACGGAACACAACTTTGTTTGCCCAATCGTCGATGACAGCTCCCTCTTTCAGATCAACCAAGGACGCCATCCGATTATCGAAGCAACGTTGCAAGGGGATACCTTTATTCCTAACGACACCCTGCTCGACAACCACCACAACCGCCTCCTCTTGATCACAGGGCCGAATATGGCTGGAAAATCGACCTACATTCGCCAAGTCGCTCTCATCGCCATTTTAGCTCAGATGGGCTCTTTCGTCCCTGCAAGCTCTGCGCATTTGGGCATTGTCGATAAAGTCTTTAGCCGGATCGGCGCAAGCGACGATCTCTCCCGCGGTCAATCGACCTTTATGGTCGAAATGACGGAAACTGCCAATATCCTACATAATGCAACCTCCCGCTCTCTCGTGATCCTCGATGAGATCGGAAGAGGAACGAGCACCTACGATGGCATTTCGATCGCCTGGGCCGTTGCCGAATACCTCCTCACGGAGAAAGACCGCACCGCAAAAACCCTCTTTGCCACCCACTACTGGGAGCTCACCGCACTAGAAACGCTCATCCCGGGCGCAGTGAACGCCCACGTCGCCGTCCACGAATCAGATCGGGGCATCACCTTCCTGCATAAAATTGTCAAAGGAAGCACCGATAAAAGCTACGGGATCCACGTCGCAAGACTAGCTGGCCTCCCTTCTGTCGTGCTCAAACGTGCAGCAGCGATGCTCGTCAAACTCGAAAAACAAGCAGGACGCACCTCTCAAAGTGCAAAAGAAAAACAGCTCTCACTATTTGATGCCCCAACAGAGGCCGCCCTGCCTCCCAAAGCCTTTGAACCCGATCCTCTGTACACTGAGCTAAAAGCCCTCGATCCTCATCAGCTCACCCCTCTACAAGCGCTTGCAAAACTCTGTGAATGGAAAGAGAAAATCCCCCGATGACCTTCGACTTAAAACAACTCGAGCACTTTCCCGCTCAGCCCGGCGTTTACCTGATGAAAAACGCCGAGGGCACGGTCATTTATGTCGGAAAGGCCAATGTGCTCAAAAACCGGATCAAGCAATACTTTTCCGGAGGCGACGGACGCGCGATGATCCCTTTTTTGGTGGAACAAACCACCCACATCGATACCATCATCGTCCCCTCTGAGAAAGAAGCCCTTCTTTTAGAAAATACCCTCATCAAAAAGCACCAGCCTAAATTCAACGCGATTCTCAAAGATGATAAGACCTTTGTCAGCTTGATGATCAATCACACCCATGAATGGCCCATGCTTCGTTTAGTCCGCAATAAAGGCACTCCCAAAGAAAACGGTCTTTATTTCGGTCCGTATACAAATGCCTACGCCGCACGGCAAACCTACGAACTCCTCACAACTCTGTTTCCTTTACGCCAATGCTCTGACGAAGAGCTCAAACGCAGAAAGCGCCCTTGCCTGCTCTACTCGATTAAGAAGTGCTGCGCTCCCTGCGTGAACAAATGCACTCGTGAAGAATACGCCCAGTATGTGAAAGAAACGATCCGCTTTTTAAAAGGGCAAGACAAGGAGATCCTCAAAGATCTCAACGCGGAAATGAAACTCGCGGCCGAACATTTGCAGTATGAAAAAGCAGCATCCCTCTTGCGCACCATCCGCCAGCTCGAGCATGTACTCAGCTCCGATCAAATCGTCGCCAAAATCTCCGGCAAAGACACCGATGCACTTGCGCTCTTTCGCCAAGGGGAAGAAGTGATGCTCGTCCAGCTCCTCTTTCGCAATGGAAAGCTCACCGGATCCGAACACATCGCCTTCTCAAAAGTGCTCGAAGACGACGAAGAGCTCTACTCCTCTTTTATCCTGCAGCATTACAAACAACCACAAAACCTTCCTCAAGAGATCCTCCTTCCGATCCCTCTGCCCCAAGCCCATTCTCTTGAAGAGATCCTCTCTGAGATCGCTGATCACAGCGTGCACATCCTCTCTCCGCAAAAAGGAGATAAACGCGCTCTTGTGGAACTCAGCTTAGAAAATGCCAAGGTGATTTTCCATCAGGAACACCACCCGCATGAGCTCACCGAAAAAATGCTGCTCGATCTGCAAGACACTTTAAAACTGACCCGCTATCCCAAACGGATCGAATGCTTTGACACCTCCAACCTCTCTGGCACAGAACCTGTCGCAGCCATGGTCGCCTTCACAAATGGCGAGGTGGACCGCAAACGCTTTCGTCTCTTTAAAATCAAAACGACCCCCAAAGGCGATGATTACGGAGCGATGCGAGAAGTATTAACACGTAGACTCACACGTGCCAAAGAAGAAAATGATCTTCCCGATCTGATCATCGTCGACGGCGGCAAAGGTCAGCTCAATATCGCCCTCGAGGTATTCCAGACACTCAACATCGCCTCATGCGATTTGATCGCCCTTGCAAAACAAGATGCGCGCCACGATAAAGGAATGACCGAAGAG
>JAGVMG010000035.1 GCA_020053915.1 Parachlamydiales bacterium
AAGAACAACAAGACAAGGCATCGCTATGCCTGATTTTTTTTATCTTGAGTTCCATGCTCAGTAGTCTACAGCTTCAGGCTGCCAGCGGGAATTGCTGCATAAGTGTTATTTCTGATGCTTTTATAGTTAACAAGAATTGTTTCTCCTTGAAGGTTGACTTTAAGAGAAATTCTGAACAAGAGTTTGAGTTGGTGAAAAATATTTATTCTTTTGAATTTCTTTCCAGGAATGGAGACATCGCCAGGTTGATGATTTTCCACCACATTTCTAATTTCAGGCGGAAGCTCATTGTTTTCCATAAATCTTAAGCGATTATCTCGAATTGATAAAGGGCTGATTCTTGGGATTTGATTTGGTTCTTGACTGCCATTAACTTGCATATAAAACTCCGATTAAACTATAATCTTGACTCCATTATAGTTTAGTTATGTTTTATATGTATTAATTCGATGTTAATAATTCTTTATTTATAAACAGTTTCCGTATCAGTCTCTGAATCTATCTCTGGTGGTTCATATCCCAATGCTTCGATATCACCCAACATTTTCTGATGGATCTCCGGATGGTCTGCGTCCAAGAGTCTAAGGAACTCATCCCATGCCTCATTTCCATCGGGACGAAGGTCTATATCGAAATTTAACATTTCCCTCAAAAGGTCATTAAATCCTCGTGAGACCGTAGGGATCATTTGATAGTCAGAACCCTCAACTGGGTAGCCTTGTTCATCAAGAGGATATGGATAGACTCCAGCTAAAGTAACGTACATCGTCGTTGCCATCGCAAATACATCGCGTTTGCCCTGCAAAGATTCAATGATTGCGATGAGATCAGGAGTCTGATCTTCCACAGCCAATAAACTGGAGAATAATTGTTTTTCCTTCAGGACAGTAAAGGCTTGAGTTCCGCTTGTCAGCGCTGCTATTCTCTCGCCAGGCTGCAGATCGGCATAACACTGCATATCTCCGAGATCGGAAAGATGAACGAATTTGAAGCCGTCAATATATTTGACAAGAAAGTTGTTTCCTTTGATATCGCCATGCGTCATCCTTGCCTCTTTCATGTAATGTAGCACATAAAACATCTGATAAAAATCGGGCAAATATGTTTCTAAGCTACGGCCTGGATTTGACTCGACATCGTCCATAAAATTGCAGTCATAGCACTGGTTTCGAGAGACGATTTTGTCTCTAGTGATCGTTGCGTTTTCTCTTAACGCCTGTTTTGTTAACAGAGGGATTTGAGTTAATTGTGTGTGGGGAGTGCGGAGTCCTAAAATTTTTTTCCCTTTGAAAATTTTTTCATCTTTACCATATTCTCTGATAACGTCTTGGACACCTTGGTCTCCGCGGCTTTTTTTTCCACTCTTAATGACTTCTCGATAACCATCAGTCAGATTGATGATTTCAACGGCTTTGCTATAGGTTCCCTTGCCAACTGTCTGGCCCAATCGAAGTAAATCAACTTCTCCTTTTTCGTTTAGTCCAATCACAAGCTCGATGCAAATCGATCTTAACGCTGGATTTGACCTTGTGAGATTGAGGAATTTATTTTCTCTTATTGCCTGCATCACTAAAGGCTGCTCTTGTGGAACTGAAAATCGTTTGATTGCAATAGATAAGGTGATAAATTCGATTAATTTGCCTTCAGCTAGTGCTTCTCTGATTTGTTCTTCGGTTGCAAATGTGTTTTTTTGGATGCTGTTAATATTAATCAGAATTTGAGTTCCAAGATGATTGACAAGAACACATTTTCCATTTGAGAGGTTCTCGGCATGCTTCGGATGAGATGAATCAAATATTTTTGCTGAAATAGAAACTGCTTCCGCTGGAAAGACTCCCGCCCCCTCCGGAATGAGTCTTAACAACTCCTCATTTTCGAGAAATTTTAACCGATTATTTTGTCCCATTGAGAGACGATCCATTTTCTGACTCAGATCTGAAGGATGACTAGTATTATTTACGCACATATAATTGCCATAATTAAAAAATTTATTTATAGTTTGTAATTATATAATCTAATTATTTTCTTTGTGTAAATAATTTATTTTTATTTCTTAAATAAAATTAAAGATGGTGAGAAAAAATGGTATGTGATCAAGAGTCCAGTTGACACTGACTACGATAAGTGTGCATCAAATAGCTGATAAGAAACGAATAGGCAGAGAGGAGCAACGAGAAGAAATTAATGAAATTTTTTACATAAAAAGTATTAGTAAAATAGAATCCACAATAAAAATTGGGGTTTTGAAAATAGATTATTGTTGCAGCAGTGAAGAAAAAAAAGCTGAAACCAAGGAAAATCCACTGATAGATAATTTCAGATGGGTTTGTCACTTTTTTAAGATTTTTTAAGAATATATCTCTTTTGACCATTGTTCTCATTAAAATTTATAATTTAGTTTAAAATATAAACGATTATGAGATTTTAATCAATAGATTTTTTAGATGGACACGTTGGTCCATCATTAGGCAAGATCGTTTGGGTCAAAGCCGCAATACTGGATATTCGCTGCTATCTGAGCTTCAACGTTGGGGTATTGAGCGAGGATCTGGCTGAATTCGTTCCAAGCTTCTGTGCCTCCAATACGTGTATTACAATCAAAATCAAGCATACGTGCAAGTAATAGATCAAATTCCTCAGGAACAGCGCCAGGGTAAAGACTGTTAATCGGTCTATATGCTCCAGGGATTGGAAATTTATCGGCATCGACTTGATGCGGAAGTGTTCCAACCAGGATCTTATAGATCACTGTTCCCATCGCAAACACATCCTGCTTTCTTCTTGCTCGACTTCTGTCTGCCACAGATAGATTTGCATTTCTGATGACACTCAGATCGTTCCGTGGCATATAATGTTTGGTATATGTGATTGAAGTCCTTTGATCATGATTAGGTCTAATCCCAGAAAGGTCGCTTAGATGGACCACTTGCAAACCATCGATCATATCCATGAGCAGGTTAGTAGATTTAATATCATTGTGGTATAACCCATGTTTTTCCATGTAATGGAGGGTGAGCATCATCTGATGGAAATCAGGCAGTAGTTGTTCAAACCCACCCTCTGTTTTTGCGCTAACAGACGTTTTGTAGCATCCCTTGGAGTAAATATGAGTTCGATTCGCGGTGACTGTCCTTATGGGATTTTCACCGGATTTTGGATGCTTCTTCCTGAAAGTGATTTCAAATTGCTCTTTGATCGGTCTTTGAAAACCCCATATTCCGTTTTTTCTATTTTTGAAGAGCTCTTGGTGAGCATCATACTCCTTTTGTACGTCATCTACCCCTTTTTCCCCTTTTCTTTTTCTAGGATATTTCGCCCCTTCAAATAGCCCTGTCCTATTTTTTACTTGTATGACTTTTCCAAATCCGCCTTTTCCAAGAGTTTTATCTTTCTCCCAATGTTCAATTGTGCCGTTTTTGAGTCTTACATTGACAACCTGCGAATCCATGATTGTCTTAGAGGGCTGAGCTGGCCCCGAACTGGAGGCAGCTTCTTCATGCAACGTCTGTTGGACATTCATGACGGAGCCAGGTTCTCGAGGAAAAATCACCTCAACTCTATTCGTGGCATGATTGACAATCGTTGCCAAACCAGTGGGGACGTCAAGCTTAAATCCTCCTGGCAATAATCCTCTTGCTGTTAACGGAGTGGGTTGCTGGCCTCCTATATCGACTAAAATTTGCTCTGCAGATCTGTTTATGCCTAGGGTTTTAGAGACGAGTGAAATCGTTATAAATACAATTAACTGTTGATTTCGTTTAAGCCTAGCAATTTGCGCATCGGTTGCACCAGTCTTCGCTTTTAGATCTTTCGCATCGATTAATATTCTCATCCCAAGTTGTTCAACGAGAATACCCGTACTAAAAAATCTTTGAAACAGATGAATGAGGTTCCAAGGTTTATAGATTTTAGCGCTTAGAGTCTGATTTTCTGGCTGTATTCCACCCTGCCCCGTTATTAAGGTTCGATCGACAGTCTGCAATCGGGCAAGTACTGTTTGCATGTTATCTGGTCGATCAAATTGTAAACGGTTGTTTTGCGTTAATCTTAACTCTACAGGTAATCTATTATCTAAATTATACATAAAATCTTTTTTATTCAGTTTTTTAAAGTCTAATTCTAAATCAATATTATTATTTTTTCATAAAGATTATATTTTTATCTTAAAAATCATTAAAATAATGTTTTATAATTAAGAAAAAATCTAGCTCAAAATGTGAAGTGTGTCTGAAGATATCCCTTGTCCCTTAAGGAATGACAGGATAGGGAGGCATACGCATCAGGCATTCAGGGGTTAGTGGCTTGACGAAGTTATGAAAATAGCCAATCATCATGCCTAGGCAATTGCGGTTGCGTCAAAGCCCAATGTCTGCATGTTAGCAGCAATTCGCGTTTGAACTTCAGGGTATTTAGCAAGGATCTGGTTGAATTCATTCCACGCTTCTGTCCGTCCAATCCGCTCGTCAGAATTAAATTTAAGCATCCTTTGGAGCAATTGATCTAATTCAGGAGGAACAGCGCCAGGGAGAATGTCGTTGACAGGTCGATAAGGCTCATTTGTTGCTGGATAACCCAAGAAGCCTTGTTTGTATGGACGTTCTCCAGTCAATGCCATATACATAACGATCCCCATCGAAAAGACATCTCGCTTCCCATTGATTAGATGTTTATTCTCGATTGAAGTCGAATGACTTCCCAATAGACGCATATCCTGTCTCGAGGTATATTGCGTTGTATAGACTGTGCTATTCCCAGGATCACCATCACTAGTGAATTGAACGCTTGCAAGATCAACCAAGTGGACAACTGGAACACCATTAATTTGGTCAGTGAGGATGTTCTCAGGTTTAATATCCCCATGAGACATCCCATGTTGTTCCATGTAGTGCAGGGTGTAAAACATCTGCTGGAAATCGGACAATAAGTGTGTAACAGAACGATCAGCCTCAGGATCGTTGATCTTAGCTGAATAATCTCCTCCAGAATAGATTGGACTGCGATTCACTATGACAGTTTTCGTTGCTGGCTCGCCAGGTGCAGGATGTTTTTTCTGGAGCGTAATAGCGAATCGATCAGAGATCGGCCTCTGAAATCCCCATATCCCCCTACTTTCGCCAAAGATTCTCCTGTGTGCAATATATTCCTTTTGAACGTCTTGGACTCCAGCATTCCCTGCTTTCTTTCTACCATATTTTAAAGCAATTACGATTCCTAGCCTACCGACGGCTTTGATGACTTTTCCAAACGCCCCTTTTCCGAGTGTTTCTCCTACCTCTAGATTTTCTGCTTTATCATGATCGTTGTGAAGTTGTACGACATGTGCACTAAGAGTCGTGTTCGTGGGAACTTCCAAATGAGTGAATATCGGTTGGGTCACTGCAGTCGTTTCATCTTGTACATTCTCCATCCCAGTGGAAGGAGCTGACCGTGTCGTCAACAACTTTACTTCTTTGGTTGCCAGATCGAAATAGATGGATAATCCTAAAGACTCAACGCAGATTCCATCATCCATCTTTTCCTTCACTGCTTGTCCAGCTAAGGAGTTTTTTAAAGCTCTAAGGGCAAGAGACATCGTGATGAATTGCATTAAATTTCCGTCGCGTCTCGCAGTTTGTATCAATTCATTTGTCGCCCCTGTTTGCTCTTTTAGGCTATTGATATTTATCAATAAATTCTTACCTAAATGATTAATAACAATTCCTCTTTTGAAAATTTTGTTAAAAAGATGAATTAAATTGAATCGGTTGTATTGTACGGCTTTGATTGTATTATTTTTGGTTGGCTTTGTTGTTGCATCGATTGGATCAGGAAGATGTTTAACAGCTTCTTCAAGCGGTTTTGGAAGTAGAACTTGCAAATGCCCGCTGCGGCTCAGTTCAATATTAATTGGAATTGGACTCGATGATTCTACATTCATAATACCACTTAGTAATAAAGTTGATATGATAATAGATTCATTGTATCGACAAAACATTTATTTTTAATAAATAAACTATCAATTTTTCTTTTTACGTTTTCTTTGCGTTAAAAAAAGGGGGAGGCGAGGAATGGTAATGGAATGACGTTGGATTGATGCAAGTTAATGATGGGCGAGAGCAGGGTCTCCTGCTGCAGGCCCGACTTTTGTGATTTCCTCTAAAGAATCAAAGACGTTAGGCGATTGCGGTTGCGTCAAAGCCCAATGTCTGCATGTTAGCAGCAATTCGCGTTTGAACTTCAGGGTATTTAGCTAGGATCTGGTTGAATTCATTCCACGCTTGTGTCCTTCCAATCCGATCATCAGGATTATGCTGAAGCATCCTTTCCAATAGGGAATCAAATTCGGGAGGGATAGCGCCAGGGCGAATGCCATTAATTGGTCGATAGGACTCCTGTTCAGGTAAATTATCCTTGTCAAATGTAAATGGATATCGGCCAGCTAAAGCCATATACATCGCCGTGCCCATTGCAAAGACATCTCGCTTCCCTTTGATTTCATGTTTCTTCTCTGCATTAAGCATAGGATTCTGCAATCGCGATAAGTCTTCCTTAGGGGTATATGTAGGTGTTCCTGATACTTCATCCCCAGGATCACCATCTCTTTCGAAGGCCATACCAGAAAGATCGCATAAATGGACGACTCGAACGCCATCTATTTGATCAACGAGCATATTCTCAGGTTTAATATCATTATGGGACATTCCGTTTTGCTCCATATAATGAAGGGTGTACATCATCTGTTGGAAATCAGGCAATAAATGTGTGAATTCACGATTTGCATCTTCTTTCGAAATTTCATCAAAGTACTCCCCGCCGAAATAGATGGGACTGCGATTCGCCATAACAGTTTTGGTTGGCGGCTCCCCAGGCTGAGGATTTTTCTTGTTGAGAGTAATGGCGATTCGATCGATGATCTGCCTCTGAAATCCCCATATCCCTTTTGGTTTGTTGCCAAAGATCCTTCCATGGACAGCATACTCTTTTTGAACGTCTTGCACCCCTATTTTCCCCACTTTCTTTCTGGCGTACTTCAGGGCATAGGGGATTCCTGTTGCGTTTATGAATCGTATGACTTTTGCAAACCCTCCCTTCCCAAGAACCTCGTGCTGGGTGATATGCTCGATTTTATGTGTTGGATGATTAATCGCTCGGTCTTCATTGCCACTTTCTGGAATTAGATTTGTGAGGGCGAGCTTTGTTGTGAGAAATTCAACTAATTGACCATCTCGCTTCAATTGTTGTATCTCAAAATCTGTTGCACCAATGACTCTTTTTAAGCTATCTACACTTACTAATAACTTTGTTCCAAAGTTGTCAACGACAATCGCCCGTTTACACCACATCCGTATGCGTTGGACTAGATTCCAAGGGTTATATCTGACAGCGTGAATTTTATCTTCCTTAGAATCTGCTGCTGTTTTAATTTCTGTTAACACACTTGCTGATCGTTCAATTTTTGTTTGAGGTTGTGTTGAATGTACAATTTGTAAGCGGTCTCCCTGTAATGTAATATTTAAAGCAGGTGAATTTATTGTATTTGAATCGAATCCAAGCATATCTAACTCCATGTTAGTCATTCTATTTAATAACTACTTTTGTTATAGATCGATATTATTTAATTATTGTAAGAAAAATAATAATATTGAGTTGTGTTTTTTGTTGGTTAATCGTCCAGCTTTTCATTCATCGAAAGGGGTCTTTCGCACCCAAACGCTTCGCGCTGAAAAAATGGGTAATGGTAAGGCCGTCAGGCCTGGGGGTACTTGAAACAAAGAGGGCTTCATATTTGTCTTTACAAACTAGTGATAATTATTTATTGGAATGAGTGTAGTGTCATGAATCGATTCCAAATCCTTGGTTTAGGCTCCTTGAGGAGGTTTAAAATGAATTGTCTTCGCCGTTTGATGTTACCTATTCTTCTATGCTCGATAGCATCTTCCGTTTCTTTGCAGGCAGGGTGTAGAAAAATTCCTAAACGGGCAGACTATGTCATTTGTGGAGTAGGGACAGCTGGTGCCGTGCTAGCAAAAAAGCTAAGCGATGATCGAACATCTTCTGTTGTCGCTCTGCATAGTGGCGACAATCTCAATCAGGACCCTGATATCAAATATTCGAAAAATGCAGTGACAACGGTCGTTTCAGCTTTGCTCGGTCCTCCCTTCTTTGAACAGGGGTTGACGGTACCTCAGCCAAACGCAGACAATCGAGAGTTGTTATGGGTGCGAGCACTTCCAGAGGGAGGGGCCTCTGCTGTTAACGCAGGAGCCTACTGCCGCAATTCCAATCAATTTGCAGCAAAATGGGAAGCTCTTGCAGGACCGCTGTGGTCGCCAAATCGACTATTAGCCATCTACAAAGAACTTGAGAACTACCATGGCGTCACAGACAATCGGAAAGCTCGAGGCTATCATGGACCCATCGACGTCAGACAGATTTTAAGGCCCTCGAAAGTTGCTAAAGTATTCACTCGGGCATTGATCCAGGCAACAGGGATACCTTTCGTTCTCGATTATAACAATCCAAACACACCGATTGGTGTCACCTCTAAGTTGCAATACTCGCAAAAAGGGTTGAATGGTTATCTACGCGTCAGCAGTGCGACGGCTTTTTTAAATCGAAGGGTGATGACACCAACCGGATTCGGAGTGAACAAAAGAAAACTGCGCGTGCTATTCGACAGCATTGCTCTAAGAACAGTCTGGAATGGAAACGAAGCGATTGGCGTCGAATATCAACATAATGGGAAAAACAGGGTTGTCTATGCAAATAAAGGAGTGATCGTCTGTGGAGGCATCTATAGCAGTTCGTTCCTACTCCAATCAGGAGTCGGCCCGCAATCGCTCTTGCAGTCTCTTAACATCCCTGTCGTTTACAACAATCCTAATGTCGGCCAAAATCTTCTTGACCAACCTCATGTCGTCGCTTTATTGAGTTTCAATCCTGATGATGCCCCTAAATTCAATCAAAACACCCCTTTCGCAGGAATTTCCTGGCTGCCTGCCCCTGGAGGGGATCCAACGAGCAGGCAAGTGCGAATCTCTACAATCACTCCTGTGACACCTGAACCTAACGTGACCGTTTCTATAGTCGACCTTCTTCAGCCCCAAAGCCGGGGGAGTGTCACGATTAATACTAACGACCCCCTTGCTCAGCCTATCCTCAATTTAGGCGAATTGACTAATTCCAATGATCTCGATTTGTTTGTTTCAGCCTTTCAAGTATACATGAAGGCGTTTGATCAGCAGCTGCGAGCAATTGATGACCGCTACGGGTTGGTGTATCCTGATCCAGCCATCCTTGACGACGCGGCGCTTGTAGCAGACTTTATCCGAGAGAACATAGACAGCAACATGCATTTTCAAGGTCATTGCAAGATGGCAGACGAGAACCAAGGCGGAGTGGTAAATTCCAGAGGTGCAGTCCATGGGGTCAGGGGGCTCTACGTTGCGGACAACTCTGTCTGTCCCTTACCCGGAGATGGAAGCCCTATGGCCACGGCGTACTTAGTTGCAGCAAACATTGCAGAACTGCTTTTGGAGCAACCAAACGACGTCGTCTCTCATATCAAAAAGTAACATTGCCCAGAGCTATATCCTTATAATCCTTCCCATCCTGTAAAAATTAACAGGATGGGGGAGGATAGCCAGGATAGTATGTTGCTCAGGAGTTACTGATGGTCAAAGTTAGGGGAGACGGAAAAAATTGTTGTAATTTTTCTTTTATTGGTTCTAAAGTGAGGCTATATCCAGAGTTCAGGTTTTTGGCCGGCTTCGGCCGCATTGTCCACTATTAAGATAGATTGTTTGTTTTTAAAATGCTTTAGTCCCGGAGGTTAAAATGTCTAAACATCACTGTCATTCCTGTAGCAATTCTCATTGTGATTGCCATTGCCACGATTCTCATCATCATACATGCGGTCATTCCTGCCATGCTGGAGCGGCATCTTGTGATGAACATTCTCATGAGAATTCCTGTGATTACCCTGAATATTTCTTAGAAGTTGCCGATGAAGCTTGGATTGAAGTATTGAAAGAGAAAATTAAAGATCATATCAGAAAAAATGATCCTAAAATTGACGAAGTTGCAAGAATCGTTGCAGAAGCCAATAAAGAAAAATGGAAGAGTAAAATGTCCAAACATAAATGTTGCGAGAATTATGCACATCAGCTCATGCATTGTTTTGAAAGCTGTTGTTCTGATTCCTCTTGCTCAACATCGAAAAAATAATTAAGTTTCAAAACGTTGAAAATTCCCCCATCTGGAGGTGTGAAATATGAGTCATTCATGGATAAGAATAGCGTTGATGGCCCTCGCGATGGGGGGGAATCTGTTTCTGTATGGTGCAGCACCTGCAGCGGCAAGCAGGACTGCAACACAAAATGAGGCTTCAGAGCAGTCTGACGACACGCAAAATGCCTCTCTCATTGCGTCGGCTTCCGCTGCAAAAAATTATGTCGATGCTCTCGATAGAGGCGAATACGCTCAAAGCTGGTCGGGGAGTGACCCAATCTTTCAGAAAACGATATCCCAAGAAGAATGGAAGAATTATCTTGAAAGAGTCCGCAAGCAGCTTGGGAAGACGGTCTCTAGGAAGATGAAGCATCAAGGACAAGCGTGGAATCCAAAAGGTCTCCCTGAAGGAGCCTATATGGTTGTTTCTTATGATACGTCATTTCAAAATCTTCCAAATATTGAAGAGCTGATCACGCTGAGACAAGGCCCTGATCAAAAATGGCGTGTTCTGACCTATGAAATAAAACAATAAGCGAACAGGATAGGCAGACTACACATCACCAGCACTCTCTCACATCTTGGAAACAGGATATGCAGGATCGCAAGCGGCAGGATAGGCAAGATAAAGAAGATAAAATGGAGATAAATATTCTCTATTAGATGTTTGTCTTAATTGTTCTATCCTGTTTTTCCTCTATATCTTGCCTATCCTGCCGCTTGCGATCCTGCATATCCTGTTTTGTCCCTTATCCTGCCGTTTGTCCTGCATATCCTGTTTTTGTTATCTTGAGAAGTTGCACGTTTCCTGATTCTTTATCCGGATTGCATGACTTTGCACTGCGCGAATTTTCTATTAAATAAAATACGATTATGATAAAAATAATTCCTTCTATTTTATTTAATTAAAGCAGAGCACATCATGATTTATAGTATTTCTCGTTCTTTCTTAGCCTTTCTTTTCATCACTATCCTCATGCATCCACTCAGCGGGAGCAGCTTTGAAGATCAGAAAAAGGAGAAGATGATTCAAGATTTAGCTGTGATTAAACATCATCTAGAAATCAGCTATGCCCCTGCCGAGTGGAAAAAACACTATTCTGGGTGGTCGCTCGAAGAGTCTTTTGAGAAGTGCAAACAAAAAATCCTAGATACGCCTAACATTACCGTAAAACAATTTCAGAAAATCGTGAAAAGTTTTCTCAATTCCCTAAACGACTATCACGTCGGTGTCTACTTCATCTCAACAGAACAAGCTTCGCTTCCATTCACAGTCAAAGGAGCCGATCATCGATATATCATCGATTGGGTTGACCCTCTCCGCTTGCCTCCCTCCCATTTTCCTATTCATGTTGGCGATGAGCTGCTAGAATTTGACGGACAGCCAGTTGCGCAAGTCATAGAAGAATTAAAATCTGTTGAGATCTCTGCCAATCCGATGACTGATCAACGTATGGCGGAAATGTCATTGACTCATCGAAGTGGATGTTTTGCTGACGATGCTCCCAATAAAGCCATTATGATAAAGACGTTATCTTCTCAGAGCAATAAGATCGAACATTGCCAAATTCGCTGGCAGTACACTCCTGAGCAGATGATTAACCCTTTTGATTTCATGGAATCCATTGATCTCTTGTCTAAGAATGCCCCTTTCGGCTTTAAAAATAGAGATAAAAAATTCTTGAGTCTAAAGATGGTGAATCCGCTTCACCTAGCAATGATGGGGAGGGGGGATCGTCCTAATGCCCTCGGATCCAAAAAAGGGTTTGTCCCGCCTTTAGGCGAAATCATTTGGGAACCCGGCCAAGATGAGTCTTCAGGGGAATTTCTTCGCCTCTTTGATGAACTTTATGGACTAGAGACATCTGATGATCATGAAACAGGTGATGAGCCTAACCTCAAAACCGATTTTTTCCATTCCTATATTTATCAGCATCCTCAAGGATTAAAGGTAGGTTTTATTCGGGTTCCGACCTATTCTAATGTGTCAAAAGACAATCTAAAAGATCTAGAAAAGTTAATTCTCTATTACAATGATCATACCGATGCGTTGATCATCGATCAACAAAATAACCCAGGGGGAGCTCACAACATCGTTTATACCATCGCTTCGATGCTGACAGATAAGCCGCTCATTACCCCTCTCCATCGCATGAAACTCACCAATAAAATTGCTGCAGATGCATATAAAAATATTGCAGAAATCAAAAAATTAGAGAGTATGTTAGAGCTCATCGACCAGCTTGGGTCTGATGATGGTGAGTTGAACTTCCAAGAAATTTTGTTTTTGAAGGCCCACTTCGAATTTATTCTAGCGGAATGGAAAGCGGGGAGAGTGTTAACAAACCCTATCCATTTACTCCATACCGACTATATCAACCCACATCCTACTGTAAGATATACCAAACCCATACTCCTCCTCATTAATGAACTCGATTTCTCCGGCGGCGATTTCATGGTTGCGATTATGCAAGATGCTAATCGGGCTTCCCTTTTTGGAGAGCGTACAGCCGGTGCCGGTGGAGTGGTTGAAAAAATCTCTTTCCCTAATATTAACGGGATAAAATTCTTTACATATACCTCGACGATAGCAGAACGAGTGGGAAATAAAAAAATTGAAGACCTGGGAGTAGAGCCCGATTTCCCCTACCAGCTCACTATTGAGGATCTAAGGGATGGATACTACGATTACAAAAAAGCAATCAACGCAGCGTTGGAAAAAATCTTATTTCCTGATCAAGTCAAACCCTAGCATCTATGGCGATATTCAACAAAGAGAGCTTAGAATCACTTAGACAGCGTGTCGATCTGGTTGAAGTGCTGTCGAGTTATGTCGAATTGAAAAGGACAGGCTCTTCCTATAAGGGGCTATGCCCTTTTCACGATGAGAAATCCCCTTCCTTTATCGTTCAAAAAGGGGATTCCCATTACCATTGCTTTGGCTGCGGCGCCCACGGCGACGCCATCCAATTCCTCATGACCCACCAGAAAATGAGTTTTTCGGATTCCGTTGAAAGCTTAGCACAGCGTTTTCACGTTCATTTAGAGAAAAGCGAGGGGACTGAAGAAAAAAAAGGGCCAGGCAAAGCATTATTAAAAAATGCGCTAGAGTTTGCTTCTCAATTTTATCATTTCTATCTTCTCCACAGCAAAGAAGGCCATGCCGCACTGCACTATCTCTATTCTCGAGGGATAGATCTCGAATTCATCCAACACTTCTCAATAGGCCTTTCTCCAAAAAACTCAGGAATCGTTCGCAAGGCTCTGCAGGCTAAAGGGATTCAAGACAACGTGATGCTCGCTGCAGGGCTGATCGCTTCCACAGCAAATGGACAATGGCGCGATTGTTTTAATGACAGGATCATGTTCCCAATCCACAATGCTTCTGGAGAGGTTATCGGTTTCTCAGGCCGCAAGTATAAGGAAGAAACTTTTGGTGGAAAATATGTGAATACGTCGGAGACGGATCTGTTTAAAAAATCTCGTGTTCTTTATGGATTAAACCACTCGCGCCGTCGCATCACAAAAGAGCGGCATGCACTGATTGTTGAAGGGCAGGTCGATGCTCTGCGCCTGATCCAAGAGGGGTTTAACTTCACTGTAGCCGGTCAGGGAACAGCCTTCGGTGAGGGGCACGTTAAAGAGCTTCTCAACCTAGGAGTGAATCAAGTCTTCCTCGCCTTAGATTCAGACGCCGCTGGGAGGGAAGCCACAGCAAAAATCGGCCATCTCTTTCAAAAAGAAGGGGTCGAAGTCCGCATCGTCCAACTGCCCGAAGGGGACGATCCAGACTCTTTTCTTCGAGATAAAGGGCCTCAGGCATTTATTCAGCTCCTTGGTGAAGGCGTCGACTATCTTTCCTTCTTAGTGAAACATCTCGGACAGGGTCTGGACATCAACTCTCCAGCAGGGAAAAGCGAGCTCATTCAGAATGCTGTTAAGATGATCCGCGCATGGGACCACCCTGTGATGGTCCATGAGACCCTGAGAAAGTTGGCCCATCTGATGAAAGTCCCTGAAGACTATGTCGGAGTTGGACAAGAGCAGCTGCCGCATATCTATGTTAAGAAAAGCGCCAGCGTGGGATTCCAAGCAGTAGATCCAGACAGGATCATAGAGACAGACCTCCTCAGGTGGCTTCTTCTATTTGGACAAGAACAAACCCGTTTGATCGAGCTCGTCAAATCCAACCTCGTTAAAGAAGATCTTCATGTTCCGATCTGCCAGAAAATCTTTGAGGTCTATTTCAACAACGTCGAAAATCACCGTCCGTGCGACCTCCTTTCTTTAGTCATCGATCTCGACGATGCAGAAGCACAGCTCGTCTTAGCGGATCTGGTGCAAAAAATGGTGAATAAAGAGAGAGCGGAACAACAGCTCATCGAGACAATCCAAAAAATCTTCGATCGAAACTGGATGGAAAAACGAGAAGAGATTAGAATGCGGATTCAAAGCGGTCAATGCACCGATGAGGAGGCGACGGCTTTAATCAAGGTTTTCGATGAACTGAAACGCAACCCCCCGAAGGTAAAGAGCTAAGCTAATGACAAACTTTCGACATCTCCTATTCTATGATGGCAATTGCGGATTATGCGATTATGCTGTCCAGATTGTCCTCAAAGCAGATAAAAAAAAACAGTTTGTGTTCGCTCCACTTGCAGGAGAGACAGCCTCGCGCTATCTGAAGAAACTTCCTCCCGAGATCAGATATTCCGACAGCCTCGTCCTCATTCAAAACTATGAATCAGCGACGCCTAAAATTTATTTGTTCGCCAAAGGGGCATTCCGGATTGCGTGGCTCCTCGGATGGCCTTGGATCCTCATCGGCTGGCTTTCGTTTTTGCCTGGCTTTCTTTTCGATTGGGCCTATCACCTCGTCGCCCGTTATCGCCACCGGTTCTTCCCTGCAGACCGATGCACTCTCCCTACACAAAAGCAGAAAAGCCGTTTCCTGCCATAATTCTATCCTTTTTTTAACGAAAAGGAGCAAAAGAGGCGCAAAGGCGCAGAGAAGTCATGGAAATTGTATGAAGATGTACGGCTATTGTCATTACCCCTTACTAACCCATGACACTATCCTCCCCATCCTGTAAAAAATAACAGGATGGGGAGGATAGGCTGGATAGTGAGACAAGGCTTTGGATAGCGTTACTTTTTGAAAGAAGCTTGCAACTTACCTAACCTCTTTGCGTCTTTGCGCCTCTTTTGCTCCTTTGCGTTAAAAAAGGGGCGAGAGACTACGAGAAGAGCTTCATCAAGTCGCGGGCCTCGAGGGAGGCATTTTGGACGATGCAATTCGACCCAAGTTCTTCATCGAAGTAGACGCCATTCATCGAGGAATAGGAGGCAGCCATCTGACAGAAAAGAGCGTTTGCTCCCACCTCATCTCTCTCCGGCAAAGTATAGCGAAAACCACAGTTTATCGTTTGAAATTCATCGAATTTCCAGGCGTCTTTTCCCGAAGCAATGGCTTCTTCAGAGGTTCCGCCCCAAATGGGTGTTTCTATCTCTTCTCCTGAAGCCTCTTTCTTAAACCAGCGGTAAAGATAAGGCTCAAGCTGTCGTAGAAGGAGATAAACGACCCCGATATTTTGCAGGCGTATCGTTGCAACGTGGATGAGTTTGCTTGTTGCCTTCTGATTCATTGTGCTTACTGCTCTTCAATATTGTTTGAGGGTTTTCGGAAGGGTAAACATTCTTTCAGAATGTAGTAGAGTCCTATCGCTAAAAAAATGAGCGGAAAGACGAAAGAAAAAACATGTCCCAACAGGTTAAAAACTGTTAGGAGACCGATAATCAAAACAGTGACAAAGAACTTGACCTCCTGTCCTGAAAGAAATTGGCGTAAACCAAAAGTTCCAAGCAGTGCAAACAAGATTCCTGGCCACCATTGCTGGGTATAAAATAACACTCCTAGCAAAATGAAGAAGACGCCATTTGCAATTGCATTGGCTTTTCGTCTGGGAAAATGTGGAAATCGCATAAGATCATCCTTAAAACTTTTAAACGAGGGGAGAGCCGAATCGACAAAATAAAGATAACCGTTGAAAAAAAAAATGTCCATAGGTATAATAGATATTATAAGATAAAAATATTTAGTTAAAGGTAAGAAGCTATGAGCGATCAAAGTATTCAAAGAGTTAATATAAAAGTTCAATCTTCAGCTGTTGATTCAAAATTTGATGGCGTTATACCGGTTCTCTATGTTTTAGCCAAAAGCTCAACCAGATTTAAAGAAATTAAATTTGATCAAAATTTACCTCAAACAGACATTCTCGCTAAACTTGAACAATGGACGAATGAGAAGCGAGTTGTTCGAGTTTTTGGCACAGCTAATGGATGCTTCGTTCAAATCCATAAAACGCACCATGAAAGATTTTTAAACCCGACGGATCCAATCACTAAGAGAGCCATTTCTGCAGAATCTCCTGAAAGTGAAGATTTGAACGACAAGGACCTGACATTTGAAACGCTCAATGACGACGAGTATCAAGAAATTCAATCTGCTGTCCTAGAAATGATCGAAGAAGACTTTGAATTTATTTTGCCAGCAACTGATAGTCCAACTGTTCAATCTCTTGAGCCGAAGCAAAATCAATCTTCAACTCTGTCATCCAATTTAGGTGACATGTTGACTGCGAAATCCTGGAAAGAGCTTTTGCTTTCTCCTGCTAAAATTGTTCAGAAAATTCTAGACGCGATCACAAAATCTGTGAGAGAACAAGCTGAACTCGCAAAGGAAGCAGCTAAACATGACCAGATTATCCAGACCGAAATTATTAAACAAGAGATCAAACACGAGATTGAGAAAAGAGACATCGAACAAAGACTGATCTAAGTCTTTTTTCACCTTTGATTTCATTCAGCCGGGTAAGTCAGCTTCTGACTTACCCGGCTTTTTTCGTGCCAAGAGGACATGATCTGGGTTGACGACCTTACCATTACCCATTTTTTCAGCGCGAAGCGTTAACGCTTCGCGCTGAAAAAATGGGTAATGGTAAGGTCGTCAACCCAGATCATGTCCTCTTGGCACGAAAAAAGCCGGGTAAGTCAGAAGCTGACTTACCCGGCTGAATGAAATCAAAGGTGAAAAAAGACTTAGATCAGTCTTTGTTCGATGTCTCTTTTCTCAATCTCGTGTTTGATCTCTTGTTTAATAATTTCGGTCTGGATAATCTGGTCATGTTTAGCTGCTTCCTTTGCGAGTTCAGCTTGTTCTCTCACAGATTTTGTGATCGCGTCTAGAATTTTCTGAACAATTTTAGCAGGAGAAAGCAAAAGCTCTTTCCAGGATTTCGCAGTCAACATGTCACCTAAATTGGATGACAGAGTTGAAGATTGATTTTGCTTCGGCTCAAGAGATTGAACAGTTGGACTATCAGTTGCTGGCAAAATAAATTCAAAGTCTTCTTCGATCATTTCTAGGACAGCAGATTGAATTTCTTGATACTCGTCGTCATTGAGCGTTTCAAATGTCAGGTCCTTGTCGTTCAAATCTTCACTTTCAGGAGATTCTGCAGAAATGGCTCTCTTAGTGATTGGATCCGTCGGGTTTAAAAATCTTTCATGGTGCGTTTTATGGATTTGAACGAAGCATCCATTAGCTGTGCCAAAAACTCGAACAACTCGCTTCTCATTCGTCCATTGTTCAAGTTTAGCGAGAATGTCTGTTTGAGGTAAATTTTGATCAAATTTAATTTCTTTAAATCTGGTTGAGCTTTTGGCTAAAACATAGAGAACCGGTATAACGCCATCAAATTTTGAATCAACAGCTGAAGATTGAACTTTTATATTAACTCTTTGAATACTTTGATCGCTCATAGCTTCTTACCTTTAACTAAATATTTTTATCTTATAATATCTATTATACCTATGGACATTTTTTTTTTCAACGGTTATCTTTATTTTGTCGATTCGGCTCTCCCCTCGTTTAAAAGTTTTAAGGATGATCTTATGCGATTTCCACATTTTCCCAGACGAAAAGCCAATGCAATTGCAAATGGCGTCTTCTTCATTTTGCTAGGAGTGTTATTTTATACCCAGCAATGGTGGCCAGGAATCTTGTTTGCACTGCTTGGAACTTTTGGTTTACGCCAATTTCTTTCAGGACAGGAGGTCAAGTTCTTTGTCACTGTTTTGATTATCGGTCTCCTAACAGTTTTTAACCTGTTGGGACATGTTTTTTCTTTCGTCTTTCCGCTCATTTTTTTAGCGATAGGACTCTACTACATTCTGAAAGAATGTTTACCCTTCCGAAAACCCTCAAACAATATTGAAGAGCAGTAAGCACAATGAATCAGAAGGCAACAAGCAAACTCATCCACGTTGCAACGATACGCCTGCAAAATATCGGGGTCGTTTATCTCCTTCTACGACAGCTTGAGCCTTATCTTTACCGCTGGTTTAAGAAAGAGGCTTCAGGAGAAGAGATAGAAACACCCATTTGGGGCGGAACCTCTGAAGAAGCCATTGCTTCGGGAAAAGACGCCTGGAAATTCGATGAATTTCAAACGATAAACTGTGGTTTTCGCTATACTTTGCCGGAGAGAGATGAGGTGGGAGCAAACGCTCTTTTCTGTCAGATGGCTGCCTCCTATTCCTCGATGAATGGCGTCTACTTCGATGAAGAACTTGGGTCGAATTGCATCGTCCAAAATGCCTCCCTCGAGGCCCGCGACTTGATGAAGCTCTTCTCGTAGTCTCTCGCCCCTTTTTTAACGCAAAGGAGCAAAAGAGGCGCAAAGACGCAAAGAGGTTAGGTAAGTTGCAAGCTTCTTTCAAAAAGTAACGCTATCCAAAGCCTTGTCTCACTATCCAGCCTATCCTCCCCATCCTGTTATTTTTTACAGGATGGGGAGGATAGTGTCATGGGTTAGTAAGGGGTAATGACAATAGCCGTACATCTTCATACAATTTCCATGACTTCTCTGCGCCTTTGCGCCTCTTTTGCTCCTTTTCGTTAAAAAAAGGATAGAATTATGGCAGGAAACGGCTTTTCTGCTTTTGTGTAGGGAGAGTGCATCGGTCTGCAGGGAAGAACCGGTGGCGATAACGGGCGACGAGGTGATAGGCCCAATCGAAAAGAAAGCCAGGCAAAAACGAAAGCCAGCCGATGAGGATCCAAGGCCATCCGAGGAGCCACGCAATCCGGAATGCCCCTTTGGCGAACAAATAAATTTTAGGCGTCGCTGATTCATAGTTTTGAATGAGGACGAGGCTGTCGGAATATCTGATCTCGGGAGGAAGTTTCTTCAGATAGCGCGAGGCTGTCTCTCCTGCAAGTGGAGCGAACACAAACTGTTTTTTTTTATCTGCTTTGAGGACAATCTGGACAGCATAATCGCATAATCCGCAATTGCCATCATAGAATAGGAGATGTCGAAAGTTTGTCATTAGCTTAGCTCTTTACCTTCGGGGGGTTGCGTTTCAGTTCATCGAAAACCTTGATTAAAGCCGTCGCCTCCTCATCGGTGCATTGACCGCTTTGAATCCGCATTCTAATCTCTTCTCGTTTTTCCATCCAGTTTCGATCGAAGATTTTTTGGATTGTCTCGATGAGCTGTTGTTCCGCTCTCTCTTTATTCACCATTTTTTGCACCAGATCCGCTAAGACGAGCTGTGCTTCTGCATCGTCGAGATCGATGACTAAAGAAAGGAGGTCGCACGGACGGTGATTTTCGACGTTGTTGAAATAGACCTCAAAGATTTTCTGGCAGATCGGAACATGAAGATCTTCTTTAACGAGGTTGGATTTGACGAGCTCGATCAAACGGGTTTGTTCTTGTCCAAATAGAAGAAGCCACCTGAGGAGGTCTGTCTCTATGATCCTGTCTGGATCTACTGCTTGGAATCCCACGCTGGCGCTTTTCTTAACATAGATATGCGGCAGCTGCTCTTGTCCAACTCCGACATAGTCTTCAGGGACTTTCATCAGATGGGCCAACTTTCTCAGGGTCTCATGGACCATCACAGGGTGGTCCCATGCGCGGATCATCTTAACAGCATTCTGAATGAGCTCGCTTTTCCCTGCTGGAGAGTTGATGTCCAGACCCTGTCCGAGATGTTTCACTAAGAAGGAAAGATAGTCGACGCCTTCACCAAGGAGCTGAATAAATGCCTGAGGCCCTTTATCTCGAAGAAAAGAGTCTGGATCGTCCCCTTCGGGCAGTTGGACGATGCGGACTTCGACCCCTTCTTTTTGAAAGAGATGGCCGATTTTTGCTGTGGCTTCCCTCCCAGCGGCGTCTGAATCTAAGGCGAGGAAGACTTGATTCACTCCTAGGTTGAGAAGCTCTTTAACGTGCCCCTCACCGAAGGCTGTTCCCTGACCGGCTACAGTGAAGTTAAACCCCTCTTGGATCAGGCGCAGAGCATCGACCTGCCCTTCAACAATCAGTGCATGCCGCTCTTTTGTGATGCGACGGCGCGAGTGGTTTAATCCATAAAGAACACGAGATTTTTTAAACAGATCCGTCTCCGACGTATTCACATATTTTCCACCAAAAGTTTCTTCCTTATACTTGCGGCCTGAGAAACCGATAACCTCTCCAGAAGCATTGTGGATTGGGAACATGATCCTGTCATTAAAACAATCGCGCCATTGTCCATTTGCTGTGGAAGCGATCAGCCCTGCAGCGAGCATCACGTTGTCTTGAATCCCTTTAGCCTGCAGAGCCTTGCGAACGATTCCTGAGTTTTTTGGAGAAAGGCCTATTGAGAAGTGTTGGATGAATTCGAGATCTATCCCTCGAGAATAGAGATAGTGCAGTGCGGCATGGCCTTCTTTGCTGTGGAGAAGATAGAAATGATAAAATTGAGAAGCAAACTCTAGCGCATTTTTTAATAATGCTTTGCCTGGCCCTTTTTTTTCTTCAGTCCCCTCGCTTTTCTCTAAATGAACGTGAAAACGCTGTGCTAAGCTTTCAACGGAATCCGAAAAACTCATTTTCTGGTGGGTCATGAGGAATTGGATGGCGTCGCCGTGGGCGCCGCAGCCAAAGCAATGGTAATGGGAATCCCCTTTTTGAACGATAAAGGAAGGGGATTTCTCATCGTGAAAAGGGCATAGCCCCTTATAGGAAGAGCCTGTCCTTTTCAATTCGACATAACTCGACAGCACTTCAACCAGATCGACACGCTGTCTAAGTGATTCTAAGCTCTCTTTGTTGAATATCGCCATAGATGCTAGGGTTTGACTTGATCAGGAAATAAGATTTTTTCCAACGCTGCGTTGATTGCTTTTTTGTAATCGTAGTATCCATCCCTTAGATCCTCAATAGTGAGCTGGTAGGGGAAATCGGGCTCTACTCCCAGGTCTTCAATTTTTTTATTTCCCACTCGTTCTGCTATCGTCGAGGTATATGTAAAGAATTTTATCCCGTTAATATTAGGGAAAGAGATTTTTTCAACCACTCCACCGGCACCGGCTGTACGCTCTCCAAAAAGGGAAGCCCGATTAGCATCTTGCATAATCGCAACCATGAAATCGCCGCCGGAGAAATCGAGTTCATTAATGAGGAGGAGTATGGGTTTGGTATATCTTACAGTAGGATGTGGGTTGATATAGTCGGTATGGAGTAAATGGATAGGGTTTGTTAACACTCTCCCCGCTTTCCATTCCGCTAGAATAAATTCGAAGTGGGCCTTCAAAAACAAAATTTCTTGGAAGTTCAACTCACCATCATCAGACCCAAGCTGGTCGATGAGCTCTAACATACTCTCTAATTTTTTGATTTCTGCAATATTTTTATATGCATCTGCAGCAATTTTATTGGTGAGTTTCATGCGATGGAGAGGGGTAATGAGCGGCTTATCTGTCAGCATCGAAGCGATGGTATAAACGATGTTGTGAGCTCCCCCTGGGTTATTTTGTTGATCGATGATCAACGCATCGGTATGATCATTGTAATAGAGAATTAACTTTTCTAGATCTTTTAGATTGTCTTTTGACACATTAGAATAGGTCGGAACCCGAATAAAACCTACCTTTAATCCTTGAGGATGCTGATAAATATAGGAATGGAAAAAATCGGTTTTGAGGTTAGGCTCATCACCTGTTTCATGATCATCAGATGTCTCTAGTCCATAAAGTTCATCAAAGAGGCGAAGAAATTCCCCTGAAGACTCATCTTGGCCGGGTTCCCAAATGATTTCGCCTAAAGGCGGGACAAACCCTTTTTTGGATCCGAGGGCATTAGGACGATCCCCCCTCCCCATCATTGCTAGGTGAAGCGGATTCACCATCTTTAGACTCAAGAATTTTTTATCTCTATTTTTAAAGCCGAAAGGGGCATTCTTAGACAAGAGATCAATGGATTCCATGAAATCAAAAGGGTTAATCATCTGCTCAGGAGTGTACTGCCAGCGAATTTGGCAATGTTCGATCTTATTGCTCTGAGAAGATAACGTCTTTATCATAATGGCTTTATTGGGAGCATCGTCAGCAAAACATCCACTTCGATGAGTCAATGACATTTCCGCCATACGTTGATCAGTCATCGGATTGGCAGAGATCTCAACAGATTTTAATTCTTCTATGACTTGCGCAACTGGCTGTCCGTCAAATTCTAGCAGCTCATCGCCAACATGAATAGGAAAATGGGAGGGAGGCAAGCGGAGAGGGTCAACCCAATCGATGATATATCGATGATCGGCTCCTTTGACTGTGAATGGAAGCGAAGCTTGTTCTGTTGAGATGAAGTAGACACCGACGTGATAGTCGTTTAGGGAATTGAGAAAACTTTTCACGATTTTCTGAAATTGTTTTACGGTAATGTTAGGCGTATCTAGGATTTTTTGTTTGCACTTCTCAAAAGACTCTTCGAGCGACCACCCAGAATAGTGTTTTTTCCACTCGGCAGGGGCATAGCTGATTTCTAGATGATGTTTAATCACAGCTAAATCTTGAATCATCTTCTCCTTTTTCTGATCTTCAAAGCTGCTCCCGCTGAGTGGATGCATGAGGATAGTGATGAAAAGAAAGGCTAAGAAAGAACGAGAAATACTATAAATCATGATGTGCTCTGCTTTAATTAAATAAAATAGAAGGAATTATTTTTATCATAATCGTATTTTATTTAATAGAAAATTCGCGCAGTGCAAAGTCATGCAATCCGGATAAAGAATCAGGAAACGTGCAACTTCTCAAGATAACAAAAACAGGATATGCAGGACAAACGGCAGGATAAGGGACAAAACAGGATATGCAGGATCGCAAGCGGCAGGATAGGCAAGATATAGAGGAAAAACAGGATAGAACAATTAAGACAAACATCTAATAGAGAATATTTATCTCCATTTTATCTTCTTTATCTTGCCTATCCTGCCGCTTGCGATCCTGCATATCCTGTTTCCAAGATGTGAGAGAGTGCTGGTGATGTGTAGTCTGCCTATCCTGTTCGCTTATTGTTTTATTTCATAGGTCAGAACACGCCATTTTTGATCAGGGCCTTGTCTCAGCGTGATCAGCTCTTCAATATTTGGAAGATTTTGAAATGACGTATCATAAGAAACAACCATATAGGCTCCTTCAGGGAGACCTTTTGGATTCCACGCTTGTCCTTGATGCTTCATCTTCCTAGAGACCGTCTTCCCAAGCTGCTTGCGGACTCTTTCAAGATAATTCTTCCATTCTTCTTGGGATATCGTTTTCTGAAAGATTGGGTCACTCCCCGACCAGCTTTGAGCGTATTCGCCTCTATCGAGAGCATCGACATAATTTTTTGCAGCGGAAGCCGACGCAATGAGAGAGGCATTTTGCGTGTCGTCAGACTGCTCTGAAGCCTCATTTTGTGTTGCAGTCCTGCTTGCCGCTGCAGGTGCTGCACCATACAGAAACAGATTCCCCCCCATCGCGAGGGCCATCAACGCTATTCTTATCCATGAATGACTCATATTTCACACCTCCAGATGGGGGAATTTTCAACGTTTTGAAACTTAATTATTTTTTCGATGTTGAGCAAGAGGAATCAGAACAACAGCTTTCAAAACAATGCATGAGCTGATGTGCATAATTCTCGCAACATTTATGTTTGGACATTTTACTCTTCCATTTTTCTTTATTGGCTTCTGCAACGATTCTTGCAACTTCGTCAATTTTAGGATCATTTTTTCTGATATGATCTTTAATTTTCTCTTTCAATACTTCAATCCAAGCTTCATCGGCAACTTCTAAGAAATATTCAGGGTAATCACAGGAATTCTCATGAGAATGTTCATCACAAGATGCCGCTCCAGCATGGCAGGAATGACCGCATGTATGATGATGAGAATCGTGGCAATGGCAATCACAATGAGAATTGCTACAGGAATGACAGTGATGTTTAGACATTTTAACCTCCGGGACTAAAGCATTTTAAAAACAAACAATCTATCTTAATAGTGGACAATGCGGCCGAAGCCGGCCAAAAACCTGAACTCTGGATATAGCCTCACTTTAGAACCAATAAAAGAAAAATTACAACAATTTTTTCCGTCTCCCCTAACTTTGACCATCAGTAACTCCTGAGCAACATACTATCCTGGCTATCCTCCCCCATCCTGTTAATTTTTACAGGATGGGAAGGATTATAAGGATATAGCTCTGGGCAATGTTACTTTTTGATATGAGAGACGACGTCGTTTGGTTGCTCCAAAAGCAGTTCTGCAATGTTTGCTGCAACTAAGTACGCCGTGGCCATAGGGCTTCCATCTCCGGGTAAGGGACAGACAGAGTTGTCCGCAACGTAGAGCCCCCTGACCCCATGGACTGCACCTCTGGAATTTACCACTCCGCCTTGGTTCTCGTCTGCCATCTTGCAATGACCTTGAAAATGCATGTTGCTGTCTATGTTCTCTCGGATAAAGTCTGCTACAAGCGCCGCGTCGTCAAGGATGGCTGGATCAGGATACACCAACCCGTAGCGGTCATCAATTGCTCGCAGCTGCTGATCAAACGCCTTCATGTATACTTGAAAGGCTGAAACAAACAAATCGAGATCATTGGAATTAGTCAATTCGCCTAAATTGAGGATAGGCTGAGCAAGGGGGTCGTTAGTATTAATCGTGACACTCCCCCGGCTTTGGGGCTGAAGAAGGTCGACTATAGAAACGGTCACGTTAGGTTCAGGTGTCACAGGAGTGATTGTAGAGATTCGCACTTGCCTGCTCGTTGGATCCCCTCCAGGGGCAGGCAGCCAGGAAATTCCTGCGAAAGGGGTGTTTTGATTGAATTTAGGGGCATCATCAGGATTGAAACTCAATAAAGCGACGACATGAGGTTGGTCAAGAAGATTTTGGCCGACATTAGGATTGTTGTAAACGACAGGGATGTTAAGAGACTGCAAGAGCGATTGCGGGCCGACTCCTGATTGGAGTAGGAACGAACTGCTATAGATGCCTCCACAGACGATCACTCCTTTATTTGCATAGACAACCCTGTTTTTCCCATTATGTTGATATTCGACGCCAATCGCTTCGTTTCCATTCCAGACTGTTCTTAGAGCAATGCTGTCGAATAGCACGCGCAGTTTTCTTTTGTTCACTCCGAATCCGGTTGGTGTCATCACCCTTCGATTTAAAAAAGCCGTCGCACTGCTGACGCGTAGATAACCATTCAACCCTTTTTGCGAGTATTGCAACTTAGAGGTGACACCAATCGGTGTGTTTGGATTGTTATAATCGAGAACGAAAGGTATCCCTGTTGCCTGGATCAATGCCCGAGTGAATACTTTAGCAACTTTCGAGGGCCTTAAAATCTGTCTGACGTCGATGGGTCCATGATAGCCTCGAGCTTTCCGATTGTCTGTGACGCCATGGTAGTTCTCAAGTTCTTTGTAGATGGCTAATAGTCGATTTGGCGACCACAGCGGTCCTGCAAGAGCTTCCCATTTTGCTGCAAATTGATTGGAATTGCGGCAGTAGGCTCCTGCGTTAACAGCAGAGGCCCCTCCCTCTGGAAGTGCTCGCACCCATAACAACTCTCGATTGTCTGCGTTTGGCTGAGGTACCGTCAACCCCTGTTCAAAGAAGGGAGGACCGAGCAAAGCTGAAACGACCGTTGTCACTGCATTTTTCGAATATTTGATATCAGGGTCCTGATTGAGATTGTCGCCACTATGCAGAGCGACAACAGAAGATGTTCGATCATCGCTTAGCTTTTTTGCTAGCACGGCACCAGCTGTCCCTACTCCACAAATGACATAGTCTGCCCGTTTAGGAATTTTTCTACACCCTGCCTGCAAAGAAACGGAAGATGCTATCGAGCATAGAAGAATAGGTAACATCAAACGGCGAAGACAATTCATTTTAAACCTCCTCAAGGAGCCTAAACCAAGGATTTGGAATCGATTCATGACACTACACTCATTCCAATAAATAATTATCACTAGTTTGTAAAGACAAATATGAAGCCCTCTTTGTTTCAAGTACCCCCAGGCCTGACGGCCTTACCATTACCCATTTTTTCAGCGCGAAGCGTTTGGGTGCGAAAGACCCCTTTCGATGAATGAAAAGCTGGACGATTAACCAACAAAAAACACAACTCAATATTATTATTTTTCTTACAATAATTAAATAATATCGATCTATAACAAAAGTAGTTATTAAATAGAATGACTAACATGGAGTTAGATATGCTTGGATTCGATTCAAATACAATAAATTCACCTGCTTTAAATATTACATTACAGGGAGACCGCTTACAAATTGTACATTCAACACAACCTCAAACAAAAATTGAACGATCAGCAAGTGTGTTAACAGAAATTAAAACAGCAGCAGATTCTAAGGAAGATAAAATTCACGCTGTCAGATATAACCCTTGGAATCTAGTCCAACGCATACGGATGTGGTGTAAACGGGCGATTGTCGTTGACAACTTTGGAACAAAGTTATTAGTAAGTGTAGATAGCTTAAAAAGAGTCATTGGTGCAACAGATTTTGAGATACAACAATTGAAGCGAGATGGTCAATTAGTTGAATTTCTCACAACAAAGCTCGCCCTCACAAATCTAATTCCAGAAAGTGGCAATGAAGACCGAGCGATTAATCATCCAACACATAAAATCGAGCATATCACCCAGCACGAGGTTCTTGGGAAGGGAGGGTTTGCAAAAGTCATACGATTCATAAACGCAACAGGAATCCCCTATGCCCTGAAGTACGCCAGAAAGAAAGTGGGGAAAATAGGGGTGCAAGACGTTCAAAAAGAGTATGCTGTCCATGGAAGGATCTTTGGCAACAAACCAAAAGGGATATGGGGATTTCAGAGGCAGATCATCGATCGAATCGCCATTACTCTCAACAAGAAAAATCCTCAGCCTGGGGAGCCGCCAACCAAAACTGTTATGGCGAATCGCAGTCCCATCTATTTCGGCGGGGAGTACTTTGATGAAATTTCGAAAGAAGATGCAAATCGTGAATTCACACATTTATTGCCTGATTTCCAACAGATGATGTACACCCTTCATTATATGGAGCAAAACGGAATGTCCCATAATGATATTAAACCTGAGAATATGCTCGTTGATCAAATAGATGGCGTTCGAGTCGTCCATTTATGCGATCTTTCTGGTATGGCCTTCGAAAGAGATGGTGATCCTGGGGATGAAGTATCAGGAACACCTACATATACCCCTAAGGAAGACTTATCGCGATTGCAGAATCCTATGCTTAATGCAGAGAAGAAACATGAAATCAAAGGGAAGCGAGATGTCTTTGCAATGGGCACGGCGATGTATATGGCTTTAGCTGGCCGATATCCATTTACATTTGACAAGGATAATTTACCTGAACAGGAGTCCTATCGACCAATTAATGGCATTCGCCCTGGCGCTATCCCTCCCGAATTTGATTCCCTATTGGAAAGGATGCTTCAGCATAATCCTGATGATCGGATTGGAAGGACACAAGCGTGGAATGAATTCAACCAGATCCTAGCTAAATACCCTGAAGTTCAAACGCGAATTGCTGCTAACATGCAGACATTGGGCTTTGACGCAACCGCAATCGCCTAACGTCTTTGATTCTTTAGAGGAAATCACAAAAGTCGGGCCTGCAGCAGGAGACCCTGCTCTCGCCCATCATTAACTTGCATCAATCCAACGTCATTCCATTACCATTCCTCGCCTCCCCCTTTTTTTAACGCAAAGAAAACGTAAAAAGAAAAATTGATAGTTTATTTATTAAAAATAAATGTTTTGTCGATACAATGAATCTATTATCATATCAACTTTATTACTAAGTGGTATTATGAATGTAGAATCATCGAGTCCAATTCCAATTAATATTGAACTGAGCCGCAGCGGGCATTTGCAAGTTCTACTTCCAAAACCGCTTGAAGAAGCTGTTAAACATCTTCCTGATCCAATCGATGCAACAACAAAGCCAACCAAAAATAATACAATCAAAGCCGTACAATACAACCGATTCAATTTAATTCATCTTTTTAACAAAATTTTCAAAAGAGGAATTGTTATTAATCATTTAGGTAAGAATTTATTGATAAATATCAATAGCCTAAAAGAGCAAACAGGGGCGACAAATGAATTGATACAAACTGCGAGACGCGACGGAAATTTAATGCAATTCATCACGATGTCTCTTGCCCTTAGAGCTTTAAAAAACTCCTTAGCTGGACAAGCAGTGAAGGAAAAGATGGATGATGGAATCTGCGTTGAGTCTTTAGGATTATCCATCTATTTCGATCTGGCAACCAAAGAAGTAAAGTTGTTGACGACACGGTCAGCTCCTTCCACTGGGATGGAGAATGTACAAGATGAAACGACTGCAGTGACCCAACCGATATTCACTCATTTGGAAGTTCCCACGAACACGACTCTTAGTGCACATGTCGTACAACTTCACAACGATCATGATAAAGCAGAAAATCTAGAGGTAGGAGAAACACTCGGAAAAGGGGCGTTTGGAAAAGTCATCAAAGCCGTCGGTAGGCTAGGAATCGTAATTGCTTTAAAATATGGTAGAAAGAAAGCAGGGAATGCTGGAGTCCAAGACGTTCAAAAGGAATATATTGCACACAGGAGAATCTTTGGCGAAAGTAGGGGGATATGGGGATTTCAGAGGCCGATCTCTGATCGATTCGCTATTACGCTCCAGAAAAAACATCCTGCACCTGGCGAGCCAGCAACGAAAACTGTCATAGTGAATCGCAGTCCAATCTATTCTGGAGGAGATTATTCAGCTAAGATCAACGATCCTGAGGCTGATCGTTCTGTTACACACTTATTGTCCGATTTCCAGCAGATGTTTTACACCCTGCACTACATGGAACAACATGGGATGTCTCATGGGGATATTAAACCTGAGAACATCCTCACTGACCAAATTAATGGTGTTCCAGTTGTCCACTTGGTTGATCTTGCAAGCGTTCAATTCACTAGTGATGGTGATCCTGGGAATAGCACAGTCTATACAACGCAATATACCTCGAGACAGGATATGCGTCTATTGGGAAGTCATTCGACTTCAATCGAGAATAAACATCTAATCAATGGGAAGCGAGATGTCTTTTCGATGGGGATCGTTATGTATATGGCATTGACTGGAGAACGTCCATACAAACAAGGCTTCTTGGGTTATCCAGCAACAAATGAGCCTTATCGACCTGTCAACGACATTCTCCCTGGCGCTGTTCCTCCTGAATTAGATCAATTGCTCCAAAGGATGCTTAAATTTAATTCTGACGAGCGGATTGGACGGACAGAAGCGTGGAATGAATTCAACCAGATCCTTGCTAAATACCCTGAAGTTCAAACGCGAATTGCTGCTAACATGCAGACATTGGGCTTTGACGCAACCGCAATTGCCTAGGCATGATGATTGGCTATTTTCATAACTTCGTCAAGCCACTAACCCCTGAATGCCTGATGCGTATGCCTCCCTATCCTGTCATTCCTTAAGGGACAAGGGATATCTTCAGACACACTTCACATTTTGAGCTAGATTTTTTCTTAATTATAAAACATTATTTTAATGATTTTTAAGATAAAAATATAATCTTTATGAAAAAATAATAATATTGATTTAGAATTAGACTTTAAAAAACTGAATAAAAAAGATTTTATGTATAATTTAGATAATAGATTACCTGTAGAGTTAAGATTAACGCAAAACAACCGTTTACAATTTGATCGACCAGATAACATGCAAACAGTACTTGCCCGATTGCAGACTGTCGATCGAACCTTAATAACGGGGCAGGGTGGAATACAGCCAGAAAATCAGACTCTAAGCGCTAAAATCTATAAACCTTGGAACCTCATTCATCTGTTTCAAAGATTTTTTAGTACGGGTATTCTCGTTGAACAACTTGGGATGAGAATATTAATCGATGCGAAAGATCTAAAAGCGAAGACTGGTGCAACCGATGCGCAAATTGCTAGGCTTAAACGAAATCAACAGTTAATTGTATTTATAACGATTTCACTCGTCTCTAAAACCCTAGGCATAAACAGATCTGCAGAGCAAATTTTAGTCGATATAGGAGGCCAGCAACCCACTCCGTTAACAGCAAGAGGATTATTGCCAGGAGGATTTAAGCTTGACGTCCCCACTGGTTTGGCAACGATTGTCAATCATGCCACGAATAGAGTTGAGGTGATTTTTCCTCGAGAACCTGGCTCCGTCATGAATGTCCAACAGACGTTGCATGAAGAAGCTGCCTCCAGTTCGGGGCCAGCTCAGCCCTCTAAGACAATCATGGATTCGCAGGTTGTCAATGTAAGACTCAAAAACGGCACAATTGAACATTGGGAGAAAGATAAAACTCTTGGAAAAGGCGGATTTGGAAAAGTCATACAAGTAAAAAATAGGACAGGGCTATTTGAAGGGGCGAAATATCCTAGAAAAAGAAAAGGGGAAAAAGGGGTAGATGACGTACAAAAGGAGTATGATGCTCACCAAGAGCTCTTCAAAAATAGAAAAAACGGAATATGGGGTTTTCAAAGACCGATCAAAGAGCAATTTGAAATCACTTTCAGGAAGAAGCATCCAAAATCCGGTGAAAATCCCATAAGGACAGTCACCGCGAATCGAACTCATATTTACTCCAAGGGATGCTACAAAACGTCTGTTAGCGCAAAAACAGAGGGTGGGTTTGAACAACTACTGCCTGATTTCCATCAGATGATGCTCACCCTCCATTACATGGAAAAACATGGGTTATACCACAATGATATTAAATCTACTAACCTGCTCATGGATATGATCGATGGTTTGCAAGTGGTCCATCTAAGCGACCTTTCTGGGATTAGACCTAATCATGATCAAAGGACTTCAATCACATATACCAAACATTATATGCCACGGAACGATCTGAGTGTCATCAGAAATGCAAATCTATCTGTGGCAGACAGAAGTCGAGCAAGAAGAAAGCAGGATGTGTTTGCGATGGGAACAGTGATCTATAAGATCCTGGTTGGAACACTTCCGCATCAAGTCGATGCCGATAAATTTCCAATCCCTGGAGCATATAGACCGATTAACAGTCTTTACCCTGGCGCTGTTCCTGAGGAATTTGATCTATTACTTGCACGTATGCTTGATTTTGATTGTAATACACGTATTGGAGGCACAGAAGCTTGGAACGAATTCAGCCAGATCCTCGCTCAATACCCCAACGTTGAAGCTCAGATAGCAGCGAATATCCAGTATTGCGGCTTTGACCCAAACGATCTTGCCTAATGATGGACCAACGTGTCCATCTAAAAAATCTATTGATTAAAATCTCATAATCGTTTATATTTTAAACTAAATTATAAATTTTAATGAGAACAATGGTCAAAAGAGATATATTCTTAAAAAATCTTAAAAAAGTGACAAACCCATCTGAAATTATCTATCAGTGGATTTTCCTTGGTTTCAGCTTTTTTTTCTTCACTGCTGCAACAATAATCTATTTTCAAAACCCCAATTTTTATTGTGGATTCTATTTTACTAATACTTTTTATGTAAAAAATTTCATTAATTTCTTCTCGTTGCTCCTCTCTGCCTATTCGTTTCTTATCAGCTATTTGATGCACACTTATCGTAGTCAGTGTCAACTGGACTCTTGATCACATACCATTTTTTCTCACCATCTTTAATTTTATTTAAGAAATAAAAATAAATTATTTACACAAAGAAAATAATTAGATTATATAATTACAAACTATAAATAAATTTTTTAATTATGGCAATTATATGTGCGTAAATAATACTAGTCATCCTTCAGATCTGAGTCAGAAAATGGATCGTCTCTCAATGGGACAAAATAATCGGTTAAAATTTCTCGAAAATGAGGAGTTGTTAAGACTCATTCCGGAGGGGGCGGGAGTCTTTCCAGCGGAAGCAGTTTCTATTTCAGCAAAAATATTTGATTCATCTCATCCGAAGCATGCCGAGAACCTCTCAAATGGAAAATGTGTTCTTGTCAATCATCTTGGAACTCAAATTCTGATTAATATTAACAGCATCCAAAAAAACACATTTGCAACCGAAGAACAAATCAGAGAAGCACTAGCTGAAGGCAAATTAATCGAATTTATCACCTTATCTATTGCAATCAAACGATTTTCAGTTCCACAAGAGCAGCCTTTAGTGATGCAGGCAATAAGAGAAAATAAATTCCTCAATCTCACAAGGTCAAATCCAGCGTTAAGATCGATTTGCATCGAGCTTGTGATTGGACTAAACGAAAAAGGAGAAGTTGATTTACTTCGATTGGGCCAGACAGTTGGCAAGGGAACCTATAGCAAAGCCGTTGAAATCATCAATCTGACTGATGGTTATCGAGAAGTCATTAAGAGTGGAAAAAAAAGCCGCGGAGACCAAGGTGTCCAAGACGTTATCAGAGAATATGGTAAAGATGAAAAAATTTTCAAAGGGAAAAAAATTTTAGGACTCCGCACTCCCCACACACAATTAACTCAAATCCCTCTGTTAACAAAACAGGCGTTAAGAGAAAACGCAACGATCACTAGAGACAAAATCGTCTCTCGAAACCAGTGCTATGACTGCAATTTTATGGACGATGTCGAGTCAAATCCAGGCCGTAGCTTAGAAACATATTTGCCCGATTTTTATCAGATGTTTTATGTGCTACATTACATGAAAGAGGCAAGGATGACGCATGGCGATATCAAAGGAAACAACTTTCTTGTCAAATATATTGACGGCTTCAAATTCGTTCATCTTTCCGATCTCGGAGATATGCAGTGTTATGCCGATCTGCAGCCTGGCGAGAGAATAGCAGCGCTGACAAGCGGAACTCAAGCCTTTACTGTCCTGAAGGAAAAACAATTATTCTCCAGTTTATTGGCTGTGGAAGATCAGACTCCTGATCTCATCGCAATCATTGAATCTTTGCAGGGCAAACGCGATGTATTTGCGATGGCAACGACGATGTACGTTACTTTAGCTGGAGTCTATCCATATCCTCTTGATGAACAAGGCTACCCAGTTGAGGGTTCTGACTATCAAATGATCCCTACGGTCTCACGAGGATTTAATGACCTTTTGAGGGAAATGTTAAATTTCGATATAGACCTTCGTCCCGATGGAAATGAGGCATGGGATGAGTTCCTTAGACTCTTGGACGCAGACCATCCGGAGATCCATCAGAAAATGTTGGGTGATATCGAAGCATTGGGATATGAACCACCAGAGATAGATTCAGAGACTGATACGGAAACTGTTTATAAATAAAGAATTATTAACATCGAATTAATACATATAAAACATAACTAAACTATAATGGAGTCAAGATTATAGTTTAATCGGAGTTTTATATGCAAGTTAATGGCAGTCAAGAACCAAATCAAATCCCAAGAATCAGCCCTTTATCAATTCGAGATAATCGCTTAAGATTTATGGAAAACAATGAGCTTCCGCCTGAAATTAGAAATGTGGTGGAAAATCATCAACCTGGCGATGTCTCCATTCCTGGAAAGAAATTCAAAAGAATAAATATTTTTCACCAACTCAAACTCTTGTTCAGAATTTCTCTTAAAGTCAACCTTCAAGGAGAAACAATTCTTGTTAACTATAAAAGCATCAGAAATAACACTTATGCAGCAATTCCCGCTGGCAGCCTGAAGCTGTAGACTACTGAGCATGGAACTCAAGATAAAAAAAATCAGGCATAGCGATGCCTTGTCTTGTTGTTCTT
>JAGVMG010000012.1 GCA_020053915.1 Parachlamydiales bacterium
CCCACAGTGAGAGCAAGCGTAACGAACAGGAAGGATTAAAAACAAGCGCGATTCATCCCAGACCTGAAGGACTGGGTTTTCTCGCGTCCACGGATAAATAAAGAGTCGGCTCGCAAAACTATCGGCCTTAAAAGGGTGATTTTTCAGGGTCGATAGTTTTGCGAGCTGACTCTAAAGTTTATCTTGTGGCAAAATCGGCAAAATGATTAAGATGTTTGTCTAAACTAAATAATTGATCTGGGGTATTAGCTCAGTTGGTTAGAGCGCCACGTTGACATCGTGGAGGTCGGTTGTTCGAGTCAACTATATCCCATATGCTTTCATGAATGAAGATTTTCTAAACTTAGCCCGCCAGACAGCCTCGAAAGCCTTAGCTTCAGCTGTCGTCGAACTTTTCCCCAAAACGCTCCTTGTTCAAGGAAGCGGGACAAGTAAATTTTTCTTTTACGATTTTATCCTTCCCTTTGAACTGCAAAAAGACGCCCTAGCTGTTATCGAAGAAAGGCTGCGCTTGAAATTAAAGCAAAAGCCCTCCATTCGTGCCGCGGAAATGATGCCCAAAAACGCAGCCGTCCGGATGGAGCACCAAGATCAGCCCTTTGTTGCGGATCGGATCCGCGAATCAGGCCAAGGACTCGTCCAGATGATTGAGATCAATGGGTTTGTCGATTGGTGCGAAGAAGAGTTTCTTGAAGAATGGGACCCAAGGATCGCATTTAAGCTCCTCGATAGCTGTCCGATCGAAGTAGGGGATAGGAAGGGGATGCGCATCGTAGGCGCCCTAGGTTTCGAAAAAGATGCCCTCAAAGAAAGTGTTAAAAACGCGCCAAACTTCGCTCAAATTTCTCATCAGGCCCTCTGCCAACGCCTTCAGCTCGCAGCGCCATCCCCTTGTTTAGGAGACGGTCTATGGTCCTGGCTGCCAGCAGGAGAAAAATTAAGACAATCTTGGATCGATTGGTGGAAGCGCTCTCATCTAGAGCAAAATTTTCAGTTGATGACGACCCCGTCCTGTTTAGTCCCTGTCGAAGGGTTTGATCCGGGGCTAGCGATGACGCTTGCTCATGCCGAATCTTTTTTTAATACGGGAAATAAAAGGCTCGCAGAAGTTTCTTACGTCTATCAGGGGCAGAAAACGCCAACGAACGAAGGGCTTTTGGATGTTGCCGGGGGCCTCACTGACCGCGCTCATATTTTTTGTCCGGAAGGGGAACTTTTAAACGAATGTATTTCTTCCTTGCATTTCATTGCTAAAATTCCTAAAATCCTATGTTTTGAGTTCCAGATAGTTTTATACACTGTCAAGGGAGCGAAAGGGCTTCGGCTTTTTCAACAGGCGTTGAACGAGTCGGGTCTTGATTATACCACGCAAATCAGCCTTCAATTAGAAGAAGGGGAGTCGCGCATTAGTGTGTGCCTTTCCGATTCTTTAGGGCGATGGTGGGAAGGTCCTTTTATGAGCATCGGTCCTGTGCCTGGACGTCGGTCTGGGGGACTCATGCTTAAGAGATCTGCATTGGGCTCCTTGGAAAGGCTTGTTGCCTTACAATTGGAACAATGCGCAGGTGGAAACGCTGCAAGCGTAGATGATTTCCTGAAAACGATGAACGCATTGAACTGGAGTAAAGACCCTGAACCTGAGAATTAATAGAGAAATCCGGGTGCCTAAAGTACGCTTAATCGACCAGGATGGCAATCAAGCCGGCGTACTGACACTTGCAGAAGCATTGACAAAAGCAGAAGTGGCTGGGTTGGATTTGGTCGAAATTGCACCCAATGCCGAACCTCCTGTATGCAAGATTATTGATTACGGCAAATACCGCTATCAATTGACCAAAAAAGAAAAAGAACAGAAAAAAGCGCAGCATCAAGTTAAGGTCAAAGAGATTAAGCTGAAGCCGAATACGGATGACAACGATCTCGCAACGAAAATTAAGCATGCTCGGGAATTTATTGCTAAAGGCAACAAAGTCCGATTAACATGTATGTTCCGCGGACGCGAGATGCTCCACCCAGAATTTGGAGAAAAAAACATTCACCGGTTCTGTGAAGAGTTGTCCGATATCGCCAGCCCTGAATCTCCCGCAAAGATGATGGGACGCAGCTTGTCTGTTGTGTTGGCTCCAGGAGCCAAGAAAAAAGCGAATAGTTAATTGTGGAGAATACCCGTGCCTAAGATGAAGACCAACAAAGCTGTTAAAGCGAGATTTAAAGTGACAGGAACAGGCAAGCTTGTGCGCAACCGTCCAGGCCGCCGTCACATCTTGACAAAGAAACCTGCAAAGCGCAAACGCCATTTGAAAAAAGATGCGGTTGTCGATAAAGGTCAAACAAAAATGTATGCCCGTATGATGGGTGTAGAATAAAGAACTGCGATCCTTTAAGGATTCGCATCAGATAATTGGAGAATTACAATGGTTAGAGTCACAAACGCCGTGGCTAACAATCGTGCCCGCAAAAGACTGCTCAAAAGAGCGAAAGGCTTCGTTGGTGATCGTAAGAATCACTTGCGCCTTTCAGCGGATGCCGTCATGTCAGCCCTAGCATTCAATTACCGCCACCGCAAACAGCGCAAAAGAGATTTTCGCAGATTGTGGATCATCCGTATTGGATGTGGCGCGAAAATTAACGGCCTGTCGTACAATAAGATGATCGACGGTCTGAAAAGAGCAGGATGTCTTCTGAATCGCAAAATGCTTTCAGAAATGGCCATTCGCGACCCCAATAGCTTTGCAGTTATTGCAGGAACAGCGAAACAAGCATTAGCTTAAATTCTGTACCCCATGCTCTATTCTTGAATGGAGCATGGGTCCTTCCCTCTGAGGTTACAATGCAAGAACGGGTCATATCACTCCGCAGTCAATTCCAGTCCGACCTCAAACAGGTCACACTTAGCAAAGAAATCGAACAGCTCAAAGTCAAATATCTAGGAAAAAAAGGCCCCGTCCAAGAGTTAATGCTCCATTTACGCGATGTTCCCTCTGAGCAAAGACCCCTTTTTGGCAAAGTCATCAATGAGCTCAAAGAAGAAATTGCCCACCTATGCGAACAAGCGTTAGAAAGCTTTTCCGGTGTGGAACAAGCCCAGCAGCTCGCTCAAGAAAAAATCGACGTTACTCTTCCAGGAAGACGCCACCACTTAGGCAGATCTCATCCCATTAATCAGATGATCGATGAATCCTTAGAAATTCTATGCGGCATGGGTTTTTCTGTTCAGTACGGTCCCGATATCGATTCCGACTACTACAATTACGAAGCCCTCAACTTTCCTCCTGATCACCCCGCGCGCGATATGCAAGACACCTTCTATCTCTCCGACAACATGCTCTTGCGCTCCCACACTTCCAATACACAAGTCCGCGTGATGCAAAACCATCAGCCTCCGTTGCGCATCGTCGCCCCCGGTACCGTGTACCGCAATGAAACCATCAGCAGCAGGTCTCACGTCTTTTTCCATCAGCTCGAAGGCCTCTACATCGATAAGGACGTCACCTTTGCCGATCTGTTTGCGACCCTATCTGAATTTTTCAGCAAATTGTTCCAGACGGAAATCACGACGCGTTTCCGCCCCAGCTATTTTCCCTTTGTCGAACCCGGCTTAGAAGTGGACATCGGATGTATCTCATGCCACTCCAAAGGCTGCCGTCTCTGTAAACACACAGGTTGGCTCGAAGTTGCCGGCGCCGGCATGGTGCATCCCGAAGTGCTCATTAATGGAGGCATCGATCCAGAGGTTTATTCTGGTTACGCATGGGGCATGGGTTTTGAGCGGATGGCAATGCTCCGCACAGGCGTGAAAGACATTCGCATGTTCACTGAAAATGACCTGCGCTTCCTCGCTCAAAGCGGGTAGAATAAGTTTTGCACAAAGTGTGCTTGAAAATTAAAAGCGCGATCGGATAAGATCTGCGTCCATTACGGAAGAGTGGCAGAGTGGCCTAATGCGGCTGTCTTGAAAACAGCAGTCGGGCAACCGACCGTGGGTTCGAATCCTACCTCTTCCGTATTTTTTTTTGTCCCCAAAAAATGCGGATGAAGCAATACACGAGTGTGTATTGCGGGGTAGATTCGAAGTGAGCGAGATGCAGCTCGCGAACCGGCCCGCAGGGGAATCCTACCTCTTCCGTATTTTCTCCTCTTCAACCAAATCCTCCATCATATTTCTTTCCTATCAATGGCTGCATATTATGCGGATTTTAAACTGTTGTCTAATTTTTAAAAAATTTCGAGATTTTCTTTGTTGAGTTCAGTATGTTCTTCTATTTGAAGCAGAGAGGACCTTGAGAAATGGACTCAAAAAAATTAGGAAAGCGCATCAAGATCGCGCGCATTGAGCAGGATCTGACTCAAGGGGGACTAGCTGAGGCGATCGGCGCTCTACAGAAAAGCATTTCCAGATATGAGACGGGTGTTTCGGTTCCCACGCTTGAGACACTTGTAAAAATTGCCAAAACCTTGAATAAACCCTATGCCTACTTTTTGGACGAGTGAAATGAGAGTAGGACACCATTAATTCATCTTAGGAGACCACATGACTCAAACACCTGTTATCAACTTAATGGACAATTTTTTTTTATTTAATTAAATGTGATTATCATGCTATCATTTCCTGTTTTTAAAAATTTTTTCAATGGAAGACTGTATGAGTTTATATATATCATCTCAAGGTGGGCGTTCAATCGAAGCCGGTGACAAAATTTTTTTTCCTGTGGATGGCTTAATGTGGCATTCGACTATTCGATTTGTTAAGGAGCATGCAATTGCTGGTCGTTTTTTAGTTGTGCCAATCGCTATCGAGACATTTGTAACAGAACTGCTGGATTTTCCAGGTAAGTCATTGGCTTATTTTGTGTCAGCTTTTCGTAAGCCCGCTAATCAAATGATTTCCAAACCTTTTGAGGCGATTTACAGTCTGGGGATTTCAGCAGGTTATGCAGTTGCGACTATTGTTTCTCCAATTTATGCCCTTGCAAAAACAGCTCTTATTGGCTACAAATTTCTGCTAAACCCTTTACAAACGGCGGAACGTGAAGCATGTAAAAGCGATCTTACGTTTGGAAGTTGGGATATCATCGATCGGAATACAAAAAAAATCGAAGTCATTTCCTTTTTGGGAAACAAGACGATTTACATTCTTCCTGAAAATGAAGGCGGAGAGATTCACTTAGTTCAAGCTTGACCCAAGTTGCTACTCTTTGAGTTCTTGTGCAATCAGAGATCTTAGTTTTTCAACAAGATAGAGAGGGCAGTTAAGGATGTTGCCATTTTTGATCAAGTTCATAGGAGAGCAGCGAATCAGTAAGTTGGGTTGGTAGGTGTCGCTGTAGACTTTAAGGCTTTTTTTCTTCTTTGAATTTCCCGATTTCACTTCAATGGGATAGATGAAATTATCCTGTTCAATAATAAAATCGAGTTCAGCTTTGCCTTCGCTTGTCCAATAGAACAGCGGGAATTGACTATGCGTGAGTTCTTGCGCGACATAATTTTCAGCGATAGCTCCTCGAAATTCTTCAAAAAGTTCAGTTTCATGTAGAATCGTTTTAGCGGAAAGGTGGGACATTGCCCCTAACAACCCAACATCGACGAGATAGATTTTAAACGCATTGATATCCGCGTATGCAGACAAGGGGATTTTAGGAGTGCTGATTAAGGGAACTTTATAGATCAATCCCGCTTCGATGAGCCACTGGAGAGCGCCTTCAAATTCCTTGGCTCTTCCTCCTTCGCGAACCGCAGAATAGATGAATTTTTTATTCTCTTTGGCAAGTTGACTGGGAATTGAGCCCCAAACCTGATTGATTTTCATGATGTGCTCTCTTGGAGCATGCTTAGCAAAATCTAAGCTGTAGGCATTTAGAATTGCCGTTTGAATTTCTCGGACTTTAGCAACATTTTGAGAATCGATATATTCGGCCACCGCCTCTGGCATTCCTCCTACAAACAAATACTCTTTGAAGTAAATGAGCAACTTTTCATGCAAATTGGGAGGAAGGGGATCGCTGTTTTTTTGCTCGGTAATAAAGTCTTTCAGTCGAGTTTCTCTAGAGGCTTCGAGAAATTCTAAAAAGCTTAAGGGATAGAGTGTTAAAAACTGAACTTTCCCGACAGGAAAGCCTTTAACATGAGCTAATTTTACTCCAAGCAGAGACCCTGCGGCAATGATGTGTTGTTCAGGGGTGTTTTCGAAGAAGTATTTGAGGCTGTTAAGTGCATTGGGGCATTCTTGGATCTCATCGAAAATCAAGAGGGTTTTTCCTGCTACGATTTCCGCATTCATTTCAATTGTCAAAGCTTTTAAAATAACCTTAGGATCTAAGCTGGCGTCAAAAAGCTTGCAGAGGCGGGGATTGTCTTCAAAGTTCAGATAAATGGTGTTCGAATACTCTTGGGAGCCGAATTGTTTTAAGACAAATGTCTTGCCTACTTGCCTAGCTCCCATCAGGATCAAAGGCTTTCGTTTGGACTGTCCCTTCCAGGCGAGGAGGTTTTCTGTGATGGTGCGCTTCATAACTTCATTTTACATGAGATTTACATTTATTGGTTCCAAAAAGTGTTGAAATGTTCACTTTTTCGTTCCAAAAAATGTAATAAAAATTTCAAATCGCTAATATACAATGAGTTACGAAATTATAAATAGCGAGCGTCGGTTCGTCTCGGTGCACACAGGGTAATTTTTTCGTAGACTTTTTGTTAGAACTATATTTTAGTCATAGACGATTTGTACAAAATGAAGGAGACCACATGACTCAAATACCTGTTATCAACTTAATGGACAATCCCGGTTTTAGAGAACTCATTGATGGGTTCTCCGAAGTGATCCAAACCTCTTCTGAAAAAGGCCTCGAAGAAGCGCGTAAAAAGTGCACCTCATTTTTTCTTAATGCAGACTCTTTTCGTGCAGAAGTTGAGAGCATCCAGCATGTCGAAATTGAGGGGAAAGAGGGGAACCTAATTCCTCTTCGGATTTACAAACCAAAATCTGAGAAAACGCTCCCCGTCATCGTCTATTTACATCGCGGAGGATGGATTTTTGGAAACAACGAAGAATCTGAACCCGTTTGCCGTCTCTTAGCACACCATCTGGAATCGATCGTTGTTGCAGTCGATTACCGCTTAGCTCCTGAAGTTTCCTTTCCGAAACCTCTCGAAGATGCCTACGCTGCGACCGATTGGGTTGCTAAAAACAGCTCTAGTTTTGGAGGCGATCCTGGGCAACTGATTGTCTGTGGAGAGAGCGCTGGAGGAAACCTCGCGGCGGCTGTCGCCATGATGGCGCGCGATCTTAAAGGTCCATCGATCGCTTGCCAGCTTCTGATCTATCCGATCATTAGCGCGACACTACAAGATGCTGCCTATGATGCGTGTCCGGATCAACACTTCCTGACAAAAGGTGCAATGGAGTTCATGTGGGGAGCGTATCTGCAGAACCCTGCAAATGCTCAAAACCCGTATGCTTCACTAGACTGTGCTAAAGATCTCTCGGGTCTTCCCTCCGCAGTCGTTGTGACGGGGGAATACGACCCTCTTCGACAAGAGGCTGAGTCTTATGTTCAATCGCTTCGCGAGGCGGGCGTTGCAGTGCAGACTCTGAATGTTCCTGAGGTGATTCATGGATTTCTTGATCTTCCGCTCTATGAGCCAGAGAAAAAGATTGCCTGGGTCCAAGAGATCCGCAGGTTGCTTTCCAAGGTCTGATCCTTAAGCCCATTGCCGCATCAGCGATGCGGCAATGGGATTTCCAGACAGCAGCTTAGGAAACGGATCGTTATGATTGAAAAAAATCTTGTTTGGATAAAAAATCATTTTTTTTCTTCTAACAAGGAGATCTTCAATGAAGAAACTATCTTTAATATTCGTATGCCTCTTTACATTTCTTTTTCTCGACCATCTTGCAGCGCATGAACACTGCGCTGATCTTTCAGAAAACTATGTCTATGATCACCACGGAAACCCTCTATTTGTAAAAGTCTATGTCACACGTTATGATGAGGAAGCTTCCAATTCGAATAAACCATCTCCCGCTCTGAAGTTCATTAAAAAGAACCACTTCTTTAGCCAAATGCTGCAAAAAGATAGACATGGTAGATTTCTTGCTGTTCCTCTGCAAAAAAAGAAGAACAAAAATAAAGACGAAGATGACGATAACCCATATCAAGAGCAGAGCTGGATCTGCCCATATTGCGATACATACAATGATCAGTCGCGCAATGTATGTTCAAACAAAAGTTGCCCCTAATATCGCCGCCCAGGAAGGGACTGGAAGCAGTGAATTTTAAAGCTTACGATCTTCCAAGAGAATCAGCTCTAGGGTATTTTCCAGAAAATCTCCAGAGCTGTATTTTTGAGTGAGCATCTTATGTAGTTTTCTGTATTTGTCATAGAGGAGTGCAGTTTCTGAAGAGGAGTGGTCCGCAACAAAGCTGATTCCTCGATGGAATAAGAACCTTTTTGACTGATGGTCTTTAAATCCCTTAAAGACTTTTCCAATGGCTTCGGCTTCTTTTTTTAGCCTGTGTTGACGCTCAAGCGATGGTTTTTCTAAGGTGAAACCCAGTCTTCCAAGAGAAGTAAAAATGCTGGCTCTCATTTGAAAAAGCTGCGCATTTTTTTCTCCATACCCCAAGCAAATCCCTAGTAGATCGTCTTTAAGATAAAATTGCTCTTTAAATGGAGATCCTTTCAAAAGATCGTTAAAGAGCTCCTCTTCATTTTGAGAGTTTTTTATCCTGGAAAGTAAGGGAAGCATCAACCGTTTGTTTATTACAGAAACCTTCATGTAATGAAGTTCGTGGTTTTGCTCAACAAGATCGAAAAAAATATTGTTCCCACAAAATAGGTGTTCATATTTTTTCCATACATCAAATCCCTTCTGAAAACGTGCATAGTCTGGAAGAAATCCCTCGAAAAAAAGATCTAGCGAATAGACAGGATCAAATAGGAAATCGGGCAAAAGAGATTTCGGTTTTATATAGGAATAAAACCCCATCGGCTTTCCGCCTAAAAGAACATATCCAACCGAATCGTTCTGGATTAAACAGCGAAAGAAATCTTCAAGAAGCAATCTGTCATGAGAGGGGAGTGTGGAGATAAACTGCTCAATATCCTTCCGTGTACTCGGGACAGGAGGTTTTCCATTGCATCCTGAAAACAAAAGAACTAAGACTAGATATTGGATTAGTCGCCGCATTTATACCGAAAGTGGTTTTGCATTTTGGTTAGTCGTTGCTGCCAAACAAGCAAATTTTGAACCACTTTCGGTATATATGCAATAGTCTCAGTATATCTATTTAACAGCCAGAGCCTAAGATGAGGACGGAGGGGGTTAAATGGTCTTTTTTCAATGTGTAGGTTTTGTTCGGGACGGCGTCGATCCAGTTGGTGAGAAGGTCTGGATCTTCTTTGCCGTTTGACCAAGCGAGGACTCGAAAGTACTCAGCCTTTTCTGGAATAGTTAGCTTGATTTTTCCTGTTTGAGTGAGAAATTGCATGGTGTCTGGATTCATCTTTGCTCCATGAATCATGGCCTGATTGCCCTCATCCACTTCTTTTGCAGAGCTTGCCCATTGAACTGCGATCTTTGTTTTTTGATTTTTCGCAGGATAAAGTGTCTGATTTTTGAGAATTAGAGTTTCTGCAAAGCTAGGTGTTGCGAGAACTAAGAGCGAGAGAACAAGCAGTATGACCTTTTTCATCTTGATGACCTATTGTTATTCAAGGGTGATCCCTTCTTGAGGGGTACATGTCACATTGGGATTGATTTTTGGAGCTTGGAGAGGAAAGGTACCTTCTGCGCAAAGCGTGCTTCTTTTACCTATTCCTTTAAACGGCTCTTTAGGAATGTGCACCGTGACGTTTTTGATGACATTAACCGCTTCGGCAATCTCGAAATCACCCACCATGCTTAAGAATTGATAACTTTCTTCGGCAGACAATTCTTGGGTGCGCACAAGGAAGTCAATGGCGTTTCTAGAGGCGAGCTTCATGGCTTCAAAGAGATCCACATTTAAGCCTACAATCATCCAGTGAGTGGCATTTTCGATGATGGGCCAACTGAGTGCGTTGCCGCCTTTTCGTTTTGTTTTGTCGAACACACCCTCAGCTTTGAGATCTTTCCTAACGATGAATTGCAGGGTAATGCCTTCGTATGCAGTTTCTAAAGCAGTGATGTCGATCTCGCCGTTGCTTTGCATCGCATGAGAATCACCTGTCCAGACAAGAGCGCCTTTCTGAAAGACAGGAAGGAAGAGGATAGAGCCTGCTTGTAGCTCGGGTTGGTCTAAATTGCCCCCAAACGGTCCTGGAGGAACAGAATTAAACTCTCCTGTCACAGGTTGTCCCGCTTGAGTTGGGATATTGACGGGCCATCCATCGGGCCAGTCGAGAGGAGGGGCAACGGCAATAATGCCAGGGAATGGTTTTAGCTGTAAGCAGACCCCTTTCACAAATTCGGTCGTATTGTTTGTTTTGTTATATTTGAAATATTTGATCCTGGGCTTGGTGAATTCCGATAGGATCCCTTGAGTGGGGCTTAAGAAATTATATCCCCAATCGGTGAGTTGAATATCTAGAACGCGAATTTCTAAGACATCTCCAGGTTCTGCGCCCTCGATGTAAACGGGCCCTGTTAGAGAGTGCATGCCACGTCTCTTCTGTATGTCATTGGCGACATAAAATTTTGCAACGTCAGCAGGTGTTGTTTTATTATAGACCATTTCATGAAGACAGCTATTCCAGGTTTCTAAGGAGACTGTATCTCCGGAGCGAATTTTTACAGCGGGCGCTTTGTTGAGTGTAAATAGTCCAAGAGTGACTGTTTCTGATGTTGCTGGAACTCTGAATGTTTCTCCCATAAGGGAAGCTGCATGTAATGTGGCTACGAGAATTGAGAAAATGTGTGTCTTTTTCAGCATTTCCGCTCCTATGATGTTCTTAAAATCTATATGTAATCGTTGGAACAGGGAAGTGCAAGTAAATTTTTGAAATTTCAGAAGAGGACAGTAAGTCTACCGGTAACGGCCACGACATTTGATTTTGTCGGATGCGCGCCAGGATGAGGAATATAGCTGAGCACAGGCTGAAAGTAGATCGACTTATAGACTTGAGCTTGGTAATACGTTTGGAACATTAATTCGGAATGTCTTGAAAACGTGTGGGGATTAAGCCGAGACCATGCAAGACCTGCGCCAAATGAATCGTTCGGTCGGTGTGGAACCAATGCAAATGCCGTAAGGCCCATCCCTAAAAAAAGGTTCATGGGAAGTGTTTTCGAATCATTCCAGCCGAGTTGAAAAAAACCAGAGACATTTCCTTTATTTGTCTTTTCTGTGTTCTGGATCCACAGAGCTTGGGAGCCAAACGCATACACGCCTCCGGTTCCATTTTCTTTTTGTGTGCCCGATTTTAACTGTCCACTTTGATACCATCCTCCAATAGCTGCGATGCCGGGCTTAGGTGTTGTCCAGCCATATCCTGTTTCGATGATCGAAAAATAATATCCATTAAAATGGGGGCCTGTGAGTCCTGTTTGCACGCCTTTTGCTAAACTGCCATCAAATGCGCCGATATTGACATAGGCTTGTTTAATAGGCGCTATCGTCACGACGACTCCATAGACAGAGTTGTAATAGCCGCCGAGGACTCCTAATAGAGTGGTGTTGACAAAGATGGGAGTATAGATCAAGCCGCTCACGGACGGAATCGATTCTGCTGGATTATCTTTGGGCACTGGTTTGGACACATTGTTAAAATGATAGGTCGGAACTGTCTTTCCTATGCGTATGCTGAGCCTGTTATTGAGAAATTCTTGGCGTATCCACAGTTGATAGAGTTCAGATCGATTCAGCGGAGGAGAACCTGGCAGGCTGTTATACCCCTGAACAACACCGGCATCGGCATTGGTAGGTTGACCATTAAATTGAAGAAATTCTGTGCCAAAATAAGCATGCTTCCATCCGATGGCTTTTTGTAAATCGATGGACAGATCCAGGATGAACAGGCTGTTGCCCGTCCAGCGTCTATGGTGATGCGCGCTAGTTCCTCCATGTAAGAGAGCATTGTAATCGCCCATCCATAGTCCGCCAAGTCGAACACCTGAGCTTTTGGGAATGTGCAATAAATTGCCAAGTTCACCAGTCCCAGTCAAAATATTGACGGCGCCAGGGTTTCCGCTAATCCCATAGCTTGATTCGTCTGCATGGATGAGTGCTGACACAGCGCATAGGATGCTAAAGATAAGGCGAGGTCGGATCATGCGTTTAGCTTTTTAATCCTTCCAGTAGGGATGGTTGAGGTCTTTGCGGTAGCATTGGGCATCTTCGTCCCAGATGTTGGAGGGGGAGAGGTTGTCGCCGTATTTACTTTGCAAGAAGGTGACAACGTTGTTGGGCGCCCAGACAGTAACGCCGTCGAAGTTAGCTTTTTTCAAGGGGAAGAGGTCTTCGTACTTGAGAGGATTGATGCAGCGAAGCTCATCTTTTTTCCAGCTATAGGGGAAGGGGCTGTCGATATAGGTGTAGTTGAAGCCGACCTGTTGGGTCTGTTCATTGAAGTCGTAATGGTAAATATCGATGAAGTTTTTCGTCTCTTTGACATAGAGCTTGAGGAAGGTTTTGGGCTTGCTGTAGCTGGACCAATCTTGGATCTGGTATTTTTCAGGGTCGAGATGTGAAAGAAGGCGTTTAACATTATCGTGGTCGGGCATCAAGATGGAGATGTCGATATCCCAATCCCAAGGGATGATTCCTCCGTAACGATAAGCGCCGAGGCACGTGCCGCAGTCAATCCACCACACGATCCCATTGTTGTCGAAAATCTCGGAAATTTCTTTGAGTGTTTCAATCTCGATTTGTTGACGTTTGGTTAATGTCGATGGGCGTTTGTGTCCTTGGCAGGGAATCGTATCTGCGCAATGGAGCGTCGGAATCCCTTTGGCGAGATACTCTTCTTGATGGGGAACAACCTCTGTTGAACGCAAGGTGTTTTTCAGCACTTTTTGTCGCGTTCTCACTTCCGGAGAAAGGTAAGCGATTCCTTTTAGAGTGGCGCCGAGCAGCTCTGAGACTGGAAGTACAGTCAGGGCAAGCGTGGTTTTCAGCCAGTGGAGTTTGCGGTAGTGAAAGGATTGATAAATAGAGCATTGGCCAGTTTTTGGGTCGAGCTTCACATTTTTTCCTGCAAAAAGATAGCGGGAGGGGCTTAAGAAAAAATCCCCAACTGCTTCTAGAAGCGTCGCGTCTTTGTACTTCATATTTAAAAAGGCGTTTTCACGCACGTTGTGAAAAGTGGTGACAACGGGCATGCCCAGAGGTTGAAGCACATCTCTTGCAATGGAGGTCTCTTTGACTTTTGTTTGAACTTCTTTTTTCGCCTCTTTTTCTTTTGCCTGCAGGGGGGAATAAAGGGTAGTGCAGAGGCACAGGGCGACGGCACACGTTCTGGAGAATTTTTGGATTTGATAAGCTGCTAACATCATGTCCTGACCTAAACTGTTTGGGTTGCCTCAAGGGATCAATATATCAACCTGTGACGATTTTTCAAAGATGACTTTAAAACATCAAAAAATTATATCTTGTGTGCTTGCCATCTACACACATTTTTGAGGCTGTTCATGAAAAAACTCGGGAAATTGATCGCGCTTGTTCTTTCCTTGCTGATTTTGGTCCCTTTGCTCGTTCTTAATGCCGACAAAACGCTCGCGAGCTCGACTCAAAGCATCGTCGTTCCTAATCCTCCAGATATCTCTGACCCGACGCCTGTCGATACGATTATCACCAAGCCCGATGGGACTGTGATCGAAAAGCAATACATGTACAATCCCGACACAAACTCGATTGATATTGATTCGGGTTATGATAATGAAAACGCGAGCCTTTTTTTCCCGGGTCTTGAGCTAGGATTCCTCTTTGCCGGCGGATACTGGGTAGACCAGAATGGATATTACTGGAATAATAACCACTGGAATTACAATAATGACAACCATTGGAACGACCACTGGAACAACTACTGGCACAATGATTGGAATAACGGACACTGGCAAAACCACTGGCAGAACAATCATGGAAATGCGAATTGGAACAAAAATCATCCGCAGAGCTGGAGCCATCCAGGGGGCAGAGCGCAAGGAGATCATCGCGGTGGAATGGGTGGTGGGCGCATGGGTGGTCGTGGCGGAGGAGGACGGCGTTAAGTGAAAACATGGATACTCAGAGTCTTTATTGTTGCGGGTGTGTGTTGGGGATTTAAGGAGCTGAGCTCCTTTTGCCATCAACAAACGGGAGGGTTTACCATTTTGGGCATTTCTTCTCATCGCCCTTTTAATGCGATGTGGGAAACAAACCCGCTCTCAAATAGCGCAACTCAAGAAGTGAAGTTAGCCTTGAACCAAAAATACAGCTATTTGTTCTCTGGAGGACAAGCTGTTGTCTTTGCAAGTGAAGATGGACAGTATGTGATTAAGTTTTTTGATCAAAGCCGCCTGCAGCCCCGGTTTTTAGCGCGGCATTTGCCCCGTCAGTTCTTCGATGAGAAGAAATTGGCAAAGAAACTCTGGAAAAGAGAAAACAAACTCGATCGGGATTTTTCAAGTTACAAGCTGGCTTTTGATGAACTTAAAGACGAAACCGGACTTCTACTTGTTCACCTAAATCCCACAAATTGGATCCAAAAAAAGCTCACCCTAGTGGATAAAATTCACATTGAGCATCAGATCGATCTCGACGGTTTTGAGTTTATCCTTCAAAAACGCGCAGAGCTCGTCTATCCCCGTTTGGAAAGATTGGTAAAAGCAGGAGACGAAGACGGAGCTAAAGAAGCTCTTTGTTCGATTTTACAGCTTTTTGTGACAAGATGCCAAAAAGGAATTGACGATAGCGATCCCGACCTCGATAAAAACTTTGGTTTTATCGGTTCTCAGGCTGTGCAAATCGATACCGGAAGATTTACAAAGCATACAATGTGCAGTAGATACCATCAGCGCAACTCTCCTTTAGAGACAGTTGTTGTGAGAGCGCCTGTGATCAAAGAATCATTTAAGAAATGGCTCGTGGAATTGGATCCAAAGCTTCTGTCGTATTTTGAAACCGAGTACCAACAGTTGTGCGCACACCAAGCCTTTACTCCACAACTTTAAAGTTCTTCGCATAGAATGCGATTGACTCAGTTGTTTGCAATATCCTTTAACTTTTATCTAGAATCAATTTGAATGTAAATAGCTAGTTATTAGCTGCTTGTGAAAATTGATTGTTCTTTATTTTATTATTTATGTTTGATTGTTTTGAGTGTTGTTTTTAATCTTCGCGACCTTTATAATTATTTAATAAATAACTTTAAATTAATGGGTGTGTTATGACTTTTGAGACTGGTGGTATTGGTGGGGGATCCCCTTTTGATTGGTATGTGAATCAATCTGATAATTTATGGACTGAAGAAGAGACAGAGACCCCCTCAAAGATGCCGTTTGAGTGGCCAGCAATCCCTAGTTTTGATGATCTGTCCTTACCTATTGAGTCCGTTCGGGAGGGAATTAAGACATTGTCTTTAAAAGAAGACTCTAAAGAATTGAGTCAATTAGGTTCTGCAGATTTTCCTCTAGCTTCACCTTCATCCCATCGAAAGAGGGTAACCCGTACAAAGAATCAAGAAATAATCTATCCATTGCATTCTATTTCTTTACCGGATCTGACACAAGCGTCATCGTCATCGTCGCCGTCGTCGTCATCGTCATCGTCATCGTCATCGTCATCGTCATCGTCATCGTCGTCATCGTCATCGTCGTCATCGTCATCGTCGTCATCGTCGTCGTCGTCGTCGTCGTCGTCTCCTTCTATTTCTCAGCTATCACCTGTCAAAAAAATGCAACGCACAGTGCGCGCCATTCCGATCCACACATCTCCAACTAAAGAGGATAAAGCTGTTATAAAAATTGGATTAGATGCCCTTCGCTTAAAATCGAATGACCCATCCGATCCTGATCGTTTCAGAAGAAGCGTACAAACTTTGCGTCATATTCACAGGCGCCTTGAATTTACAGATCCGGCCTCACCTGAAGACCATGATAAGGCAAGTACTGTCCTTTACGAGCGCGCGACATTGCGTGGCGTTGTTGGGCAGGTTTCAGCTATTCTAGACCATTCCCATCCCGATCATACTGTTTCTCGTCCTCCTGAGATTATCAATGTAGGTCACATCGATAAGCCGACGGTTAAAATCATCCAATCCGGACCAGAAAAGAAAATCAAGGTAACAGGGTTTCATCTGTGTCCAACAACCGATCCGCGATATGCACAGTTGTTTGATTTTATTTTTTCGATACACGCGGATGGACCTTATGTGGCTTCTTTTTTTTCAGAAATGGCTCCTGAAGAGGGGGCTGCTGTAGTGCAGGTTAAGAAAACATCTACCTTTTTTCCTTCTCATTTAACAAAAAAACAGATGATTGAAGCTGTGGGCAGCGCGTCTGTGCGCGCAACGTTCGAAAGACGTAAACTCGGTCTAGTACCAGCTAGTCCCACGGTCCCTGTTTCTTTTTGGATCGAGCAGCTCATGGAAGATGGAATGAAGGCTTCCGTGTATCCTCTGTATTTTTGTGAAGCCATTTCTCCAGATGATACGCTTCATCTCATTCGACCTGATAGGCCCGCTTATTCAGGAGGTTATCTTTGCCAACGCGCTGTTGAGTGCGTAAAGAGATACCTCGAACACCTGGATCAGCAGGCTCTCTATGCGGCTCAAAAAAAGACAGAAGAAGAAACGGCGGCACAGTCAATTTCTAAAAACAGAAGACAATATCAGCTTGAGATGATAACGGCAGTTAAAAAGAAGAGTGAAAGGAAACATTTAAGAGTTGAAATAGAAAGGGAAACACTAAAGCTGATCAAGAAAGCATTACGGGATCTTTCGGCGCAGCGTCCCACTCTTATTCCTCAGGAAAATCCCATTCGTTACCTTACGGAAGGGTTTTTAGGCTCTTATGAATGCGTCATCGAGCTTGCACCTTATCTGCCTGATCTGGAAATTGCAAAAGGGGTTTTCGTTAGAATGACCCTCACCCATCTGCTTAAAGGATTAAAAGAGAATGGGATTAAGTGTAATACCTTCAATCAAAAAACACTGACAGTTAGTCGTAGTAGTGAATAAATATGGTTTTTTGGATGCTGCATGGCAAAGATCCGATGAAAATCAACCGGCTCGCAGCCAGGTTGGTGGACTATCTTCTTTTTTTTCTGATCTGCGGTGTGGCGTCTCTTTTTCTTCCTTTTTTGCTGGAAACTTATTTCTATTATTTCTTTGCGCTTGCAGTTCCCATCTTGTGGATTCCGATTGAAGCGCTTTGTATTTCGCTGTTTAAGACGACACCTGGAAAAGCCCTTTTTGGCATTACCATTCACGATTTTTTAGGAGCCAAACTGACCTATCTTAAGGCGTTGCGAAGAGCTGCTTTTATTCCCCCACGTCCAGGGGTGATCCGTCAAGTTTCCTTGTCTCTAAAAAGACGTCTATCTGGGCTCTTGATCGCCCTTGCCTGTATAGGACTTTCTCTTTTTGGAAATGCGCTCACGCGCTGGTCTGTGGGACTCGATCAAGGGATGAACGCAGATGGATGGGTTCAATACTACAGCCAAGATGCGGGATTTAGTGTTCAGTTTCCGACCGATCCTAAGGAAGAGTCTAAACGTTTGGAGATTCCGAGTGCCAACAAGGTACTCGATTATCAAGAGTTGACCTCAAAACAAAACAAAAACATCCATTACTCTGTTAGCTATATGGATTTTCCTAAGAAGTGGAAATGGGCAGGCAATGGGACTTTGTTGAAAGGCGCTTTAGACGCGATTGTAAAACATCTTCCCAATACAGCTCTCAAGTCGCGCGAATTTTCCTATCATCAAAATCAGCGTTCGATCGATTTTCTCTTGAAGCAAGGCGAAACTGAGGTCAAAGGGCGCCTGATCATTGTTGGAACAAAACTGTATAAGCTAACCATTTCCTACCCTGCATCCGTTTCAGATAAGATTGAGGATAGTCCCTTTTTCTCTTCGTTTGATCTCAATGGTTAATGAAGATCTTTAACCCAAAAAGTCATCATCTTTTCTGTGGGTTTTGCCTGCCCGATCTCTTTCCACGCAATGCTGCATTTCAGTTCAGAATGAGGGATATAGCCCCGCTTTCTCCAAAAGTCGTTTAGGGGAAAGTCATTCTCGGGTCGCAGAGGGTCATTTTCTGGTCGAGAGGGAGTACAAAAGCAAATGTGCTGGTATTTTTTTAGATGCAGAACATGCGCTTCGCGTACATCGAAAAAGTGGTGGCCGATCCCTCTGTTTCGGTAGTTTTTTAAGAGCACAGATTCACTGAAGAAATAGTAGGAATCGAGGTTGAGTTGTTTGTCCAAAAATGGCTTTTTTATCTCATCGACGATGCTAAGCGGCATGCCGAAGGATGCACCTACGATTGTCGTATTGTCAAACACGAGAACGCCAATCGATTCTTTTGAGGAGGCGATGCGTCTTAAGATGTTAGTCTCCCGGATGAGATCAGGCTCAGCGAGATAGGGATATTCCCGAAACACATCACTGCGCAATTTAGCAATGCTGTGAATATAGGTTTTGATCGAAGCTCCGATAAAGGCTCGCACATGAATATCTGTTAACAGCATGGGTTTTCTCCTTTCCATCCAGTTTAACATATTTTTTATGCAGGAGTTGCTAAAAAAATGAAAGCGGGAAATCATCATGTGGATTATCTTCTCCAAAAAATGGAGGAACCTATGGCGAAGCTCTACTTTAGGCATGGAACAGTGGGAAGTGCCAAGACTCTGAATTTATTGGCGGTGGCGCATAACTACCGCAGTCAAGGCAAACGGATCATTTTAGTGAAGCCTGAAATGGACACGCGTTTTGGCAAGGAACAGATTAAATCCCGCGCCGGATTAGAAATGTCTGCAGACATCTTGGTCAATGCGGAAACAAATCTTCTCGATTTGGATTTAGAAGGAGTGAGCTGTCTTCTCGTCGATGAGGCGCAATTTCTCTCAGCTTCGATCATCGAGCAGCTTCGACAAATCACGTTATTGAAACGCATTCCTGTCATTTGCTATGGGCTTAGAACTGATTTTCGCTCCCATTTGTTCGAGGGATCGCGTCGGTTGATGGAGCTTGCGGATTCGATCGAAGAGGTGAAGGCGACATGCCATTATTGCAATCGGAAATCGATCATGAACCTCAAGCATGTCAATGGGGTCGCGACAACTGAGGGGCCTGCGGTTCAACTGGGCGCCGAAGAAAGCTACTTTCCCGTGTGCTTTAGCTGCTATAGTGCCCAGTTGAAATTACTTCCTCAGATGGAAGCTCTTGTTTCAGTTTGAAACGGAAAGCTCTTCTTTTAGCTTGGAAGCGATCATTTTAAGACCTGTCTCATTGCGCCGTTCAGACGGGATGATCACATCGGCAAACCGCTTGCTCGGCTCGACAAAGGTGTCGTGCATCGGTTTGACCGTTTTAATGTATTGATCTCGAATGCTTTTGAAATCACGTCCACGCTCTCTCATGTCCCGTTCGATCCGTCTTAGCAAGCGGATATCATCATCTGTATCTAGAAAGATCTTCATGTCGAACAGATCGCGAATTTCCGGTACGGCAAACAATAAAATGCCCTCGACGATAATGATCGATTGAGGGTGGATCGATTCCGATTGCTGCTCGCGGGAATGCGTGCAGTAGTTGTAGATGGGAACTTCAATCGATTTCCCTGCTTTTAAGGTCTGCAGATGTTTGTGCAGCAAGTCGAAATCGAGGGAGTCGGGATGATCAAAATTTGTGTGAGCGCGCTCATCTACGCTCAAGTGAGTTAATTCTTTATAGTAAGAATCTTGGCAGATCATCGCTGCATCATTCGGAAATAGCTCGAAGATTCTTTGGGCTAAAGTGGTTTTGCCACAACCTGTTCCACCGGAAATTCCGATGATTAAAGGCTCACGTGCGGTAAGAGGCGTGATAAGTAGCGTTAGCGCTAAAATGAAGTATCGAAGCATAAAAGAATCTCCTTGTAGTTGCAATGTGTTTCGATATTCTACGAGAAGGGGATACATTTTAACAAAATGTTTGTCAGGCTATTCACAAAATCATTATATGTAACAGTCTAAGCCTCTTAAGAACGACTGTTTTAATGCCTATGTTAAAATGGTCGGCCTAAATCTCATCATTCAAGATTTTTTCTCGATAACCTCGCATGAGCTGGATCATGAAATGCAGATTATGGATCGTCGCTAAGGTCATGCCGACCATTTCATGCGCTTTAAACAAGTGATGGAGATAGCCCACGGTATAACGTGTGCAGGTGGAGCAAGTGCAGGAGGGGACAGGGGAGGAGAATGTCAAGGCGTGTTTGCCCTGGGTCAAATTGAGCGGGCCAGATTCTGTGAGAAGAATGCCATGGCGTGCGGCTCTTGTTGGATAAGAAGAGTCAAAGGTGTCGATCCCTAACGGAACGCATTGATCGATCGATTCTAGATCGCCGATGCCGAGCAGATGGTTCGGTTTGTCGATGGGAAGACGCGGCATGAGCGCTGAGAGCATCGTGTGCATCTCTTGCTTCGTTTTGCCCATGCTGCCGCCAATCGCATAGCCATCGAAGGGAAGGGCGGCAAGTGTATCGCAGCTTAAATTGCGCAACTCAGGGTCAACCCCGCCGTGGATTACAGCATACATTGCCTGTTGGTTGGGGTCTTTTAAATGTTCACAAAGAGAGCGCTCTTCCCAACGGTGGGTTCGATCCAGAGAAGAACGCAGTGCTTTCGGGTCGATGTGATAGGGAGGTAGTTCATCAAATGGGATGATGATATCTGCGCCGAGTTCTTTTTGCGCTTGGACCGATGTTTCTGGGGTGAGCAGCATCTTGGCGCCATCGCGATAGGAGCGGAAGAGAACGCCATCCTCTGTAATTTTTAAGACATGTCCTCCCACCTTTTTCTTGGACTTGCCTTTGAGCTCATCTGCAACAGAGCCATAGGCGAGACTGAACACCTGAAATCCCCCTGAATCAGTGATGAGAGGCATCGAGCGGTTCATGAATTTGTGCAAGCCGCCCGCTTGTTTGATCACAGAGGTGCCTGGCTGCAGCATAAGGTGGTAGGTGTTGCAGAACATGAGTTGCAGACCGATCTCTTCGACAGAAGCGCTATCGAGCGCTTTGAGTGTACCGTTGGTGCCGACGCCGACAAAGCTGGGAGTATCGATTGTTCCGTGCGGGGTGTGGATTTTTCCGACCCGCGCTCGTGAACGAGTGGAGGTGTACAGGGTTTCAAAAGAAAATCCAGTCTCTAAAATTGTTGTCAAGCGGACACCTCGGCAGGTTGGATCCATCGTTTGGAAACGGCGGTCACAGGACTTAAAAGAGCAATGATCAAAAGCTTGATCAAGAAGCTGACCACGATGATATCACAGAGAGAATCGGCGATCCCCCAAAGACCTAAAAAGCTAAAGAGACCCGTATCCAAGAGCTGGGAGAGAGTTAAAGAAATTCCATTGCGGAAGATCATCTTGGAGCTTTTTTTCTTTAACCAGCTGAACACACGCAAATCGACTTGCTGCACAAAAAAGAAGACGGTCATCGAGGCAAATAAGAGTCTAGGTGAGGCGGAAAGGATTGTTTCATAAGCGATATGGGCCGAGTCAAAGACGCTCGCCTCATAGAAAAGGTGGAATTGAGCCATCACGACAAAGAACACCATACAAAATAAACAAATTTTTAACGCGCGCAGCGCTGCAGGTCGTCCATAATATTCTTGCAAAAGATTTAACCCTAAAATGCTACCGATGGCAAAAGCATCGCTGCAGGTGATGTTAAATCCAAAAAAAGAGATTTGCTTAATCACAAAGAGATTGGCGAGCACCGCTTGGAGACAGACCCATGCGGTTAAGGCTTCTTTGCCGAGCTTTACAGCTGCGAGCGCAAAGCCAAAGATCACCAAGACGTGCAGAAAGAATAAGGACTCGTTCATGGGCAATAGTATAGAAAAAACAACGAGATTAGCAGGAGAGATATTAATTGGACAGATTAAATCTGATAGGGTAAAATTGCGATCTAATTTTTTTAAAAAAAGGAGATGATGATGCGTAAGTTCATGGCTTTATGTTTAGGTGCTTGTGTTAGCTTGTTTAGTTCTGTGGAAGCTCAAGAAAAAACTTCACAACCTGCAATCGAACAGACTCTTTCGATCCTTAAACCCGATGCTGTTGAAGCCAATGAGATCGGCTCTATCATCGCAGTCATTGAAAAGGCAGGCTTGCAAGTGGTCGCTCTTAAAATGCTTCAACTCACACCGGAGCAGGCAAAACAATTTTATAGCGTACACAAAGACCGCCCTTTCTACAATGATCTTGTCGCTTATATGAGCTCAGGTCCTGTTGTGGTTCAAGTGCTCGAAGGCAAAGACGCGGTTCAATCTTACCGCACTTTAATGGGTGCTACCGATCCGAAGAAAGCAAGTCCTGGCACGCTGCGCGCTTTATTCGGCAAGTCTCTGGAAAAAAATGCGGTACACGGTTCGGATAGCCTCGAAAATGCTAAGACAGAAGTCGCTTTTTTCTTCACGCCGGAAGAGATCTATTCTGAATAATTCGCCCGGATTAAGTGGTTAAGACTCTCTTCATAGTAGGTGAGTAGCTCAGGGGAATGGCTTTTCAGCCATTCCTTGAGTTCTAACGTCGCAAAGAAAAGTTCTTTTTTATAGGCCCACGGGTTTTTCATCGAAGGGTCTCTCTGAAACGATCCTAAATCGATCTCGATTGCCTGATTTCCAATATATCCAATATTTCGATTGATGAAGTCCCGGTCTGCAAATCCTTTGCGGCACCGTTTGAGGATGAGCTCGAACAGGGAGTCGATCGCAAGCTTTGCTTGGGGCAGATCGCCTGTCACAATGAGCTCATTGAGATGGGTTTCCAAAGGGATTGCGCATTTTTGAACGAGAAAGCGGGTTGTATCGAGATCAACCTGATGCTGATAGCCATTGGCATCGATGAGGGTGATCGTTTGGTGGATGTCCTCGGTGGGATTGAGGTGGAGGTAGACGATTCCCGTTTCTTCTTGGAGTTCTTCAAAAGCCATTTTCAGACTGGAAAAGGTGCGAGTGATGCGGAATTCGCGGATTCCAAGGAGGCGGTCGCGCCAGGTCTCTAATGGAGAAATGAGAGGAGTGTGGAGCATCCAATGGTTGGAGAGGGTTCCTGCATAAGCGCTGTGATCTTCTCGGAGGAGTCCTTTGAGGAAGTAAACAGGGCGGGCATGGTCGAGCTTAAAAAATTTAATGACTGTCTTGCCATCCGCACTTAAGAAAGCAAAGCATTCGCTTCCCGAGCCTAAAAGGGTAAAGGGTTGGTCGAGGCTCTCTTTTAAGGCTTTGAAGTCTTGGGATCCAAGGGGGAGGGTTTCCCAATCGGGATTCGGAGGGAGGTCATGAGCGAAAATCTTTTGAAGGCAAAAGCCTTTCGTTGTGACTTCAACCCACTGTTTGACGCCGATAAAAAGACTTAAAGCGAGAATGCATTTCAATAATCTCATCCCGAAGAATATAACTGTTGCTGCAATTCTTGTTCAAGAATGGGAACTAGCTTCGGCTCTTTTTCATTAAGCCAATTTTTTAAACTCTGGGTGATCCGGAGAATTTCTGGGCGGTAAACCTCTAGCTGGGCAATCCTGGGGTCTTTGGAAAAGGGGCCCACATCCACTTCGATAGGGGTTTCCTCTAGAAAGCCGAAGTTGGTGCGGATTAACGGGTCCTTATCGGCAATCCCTTTTTGACAGCGTGCAATCAGGAATTGAACGAGTGAGCTTAAACGTCTCTTCGCCGTTTCTAAATCTTGGATCTCGATCAAATGAAGGAGCGCAGGATAGGCCATCGTTGCCTTGCGCTGAAGGACAAAGCCATACGCATTCGGATCGATTGTGTGGCAGATGTTTAATGGGTCGATTAGCTGTAGCTTAAGAGGGAGATGGGAGGTTTGCGTTAAGTGGGCATAAAGCATGCCGGTTTCTTGTGCGAGCTCTTCATTTGCGATTTGGTAACTTTTAAAAGTGTTCTCCAGCTTGGTGCATTGGATCATTTTGCGTTGATTCGCCCAGGAGGCGCATAGAGGAATGCGGCTTAAAAGATCGAAAAGAGAGATCTTGCGCTGATAGCGGTTGTTGAAGATTTTGAGGACGGTATTTCCATCTTCTGAGAGAAAGACAAAGCTTTGGAGCCCGCGGTTAAAATACCGGAATTTCTGGGAGAAGATGCTCTCAAGTGTGGTTGGGTCAAGTGGTTCAGCGGCGGCACACCGCTCGTCTAACAAATTATTCTGGATTTTAGAGAGACGAAACCCGTGGGTCTGATGATGACAAAAACGGGCAGTGGCAATGGCAGCTAGAGCAAAGAGGAGCAATGTAACGAGCTTTCTCATAGTGAGTTGATTTTCTCCTCGAGATGAGGGGTCAGCTCAGGACAGTGCTCATCCAGCCAGAGATGCAAGGTGCGGGTGATTGCGGCGACATCTTTGCGATAAACTTGGGGGTCTTTTCTTTGAGCGTCATGTCTAAATCTACCGACGTCAATGACCACAGCCTGTCCTTGGATAAACCCAAAGTTGCGGTGGATTTTGGCATCTTCGTCGAAAATTCCTTTATGACAGCGGGAAACGACGACATCTACAAGAGAATCGATCGCAGCTTCCGCTTCCTTTAACTTGTTCTCTTGTACGAGATGTTCGAGATAAGGATAGGCCATGTCGGCTTTTTTCTGGAGAATGAACTCGATCCCATCGAGATCGATCTGATGCGCGATATTGAGCTTGTCGCAAATGGTGACTTGCTGATTGAGCCCTTGTGTCTTATTGAGATGGATATAAAGGATCCCCGTTTCTTGAGGGAGCTCTTCATAGGCGAGTTTATAACTGCCAAAGTCGCGATCGAGTTTGCTGAGAATTTTTTCGAGCTTGCGTGTTCGGATCGCTTCGAAAGGGGCCGGTAGGGTGTGAAGAAGAAGTGCACTTGTGGGTTTGCGGATCTTATGCTTGAAGAACTTAATCACATACTGGTCATCGTCTGAAACAAAGGCAAAACACTGCCCTCCACAGCCCAAATAATGGAATTGTTGAGAGATAATGCGCTCAAAGTCTTGCTTTTCTTCTCCCACGGGCAGCGGCGTTGCCCATGCAGGGTTAAACTTTAAGTCGGAATGGATTCTTAAGGTTGTAAAGGCGTCTGTGCGCGCTTCGCAAAAGCTTGCGGCGGCGTGGTGTAGGCCGATAAGGAGGGCAAGGGAGACTAAGGGTTTAACGCGTATTCTCATAACCTTCAATTGTGGTTTTTAGATAGGTCGAAAGCTCGGGGTCGCGCATTTCCAGCCAGCGCTGCAAGGGGGCCGTCGTGCGTTCCAGTTCTTGGGCAATTGCGTCAGGTGTTTCCATTGGCTCTTTTTGAAGAAAGCTGCCGATATCAATTTTAACAGCTTTTGTGCCCAAAAGTCCACAATTGGTCAGCAGGCTTGGGTCTCTGTCGTAAATCCCTTGAGAAGAGAAGTGGGCCACAAGATCGATCAAGCTATCGATCGCTAATTTTGCGGAAACGCGATCATTGTTTTGAATCATTTGAGAGAGAGCGTCAGGAAATAAAGCAGTGCGTTTTTGCAGAATAAAATCAAACGCGTTGAGATCGATCTCCAGTACCCTTTTTTTGTGATCTGTGAGTTTTAGCTGCGGCATCTCAGTGGTGGGATTTAAGTGGAGATAAAGGGTCGCGGTGTCTTCCGCCAGCTTATCATAGGCGAGCTGGTAACTTGAAAAATCGCGCGTGAGTTTATCTTCTTTCTTGAGGCGTTTTTTCTCTTTATAACCTGTTAAAAAGGGAGCGCTGTCGAGCCAGGTTGGAGTGGTATAGAGACGTTTCATGAGAAATTTAAGAACATACTTGCCATCTTCGCTAAAAAAGACGGAGCATTGCCCGCCTCGATTGAAGAAGTGATAAGATTGCGAGAGAGCTTGGGCAATCTCGAGGTAGTCGTGCTCATTTAAAGCATGCATTTCCCACCTTGGGTCATAAGCGCGGTGGGATAAGGTCCTTTCTAAGGAAAATCCCTTGGGTTTTTTCCCTTCACCGCGTAGCAGGAAGATGCTAAGAGCCAGTGCAATCAGGCAATAGGTCCATCGCTTCATAAACTGGCAATCTCATGTTCGAGATGATCGGAGAGCTCAGGGTATTTGGCGCGGAGCCATTGATTGAGATTGTCTGTGATTCGGATGATCTCATCGCGATCGACATTTCCTTGAGATTCTCCTTCCGGCTTTCGATACCTGCCGACATCGATTTGCAGCGGAGTATGGCCGATAAAGCCAAAATTGGTGTTGAGATCGGGATCTTTGTCGCGGATCCCTCGTTGACAGCGTACAACGAGAAGATCGACAAGCGAGGTCAGCGAAGCGCGTGCAGCTTCAAATCCTTCTGTTACGACCATCTTTTCAAGAGCGGGATAGACGAGATCGGCGCGCTTTTGGACCAAAAACTCCATCTCATCGAGATTGAGCGTATGCTTGATATTGAGTTTATCGATGATCTCGATCTTTTGATGAAGTGTATCGGTTTTGTTGAGATGCACATAGAGAACACCGGTTTCCTCGCGCATCTCCTCAAACGCGATCTTATAGCTGATAAAATCCCGATCGAGTTCTCCTTCTTTTTGGGCGATTTTTGAAAGGGCAAATGAGCGCAAAAAAGAGGGGAGAGGAAGCTTGGTCCAGAAGGGGGGAAGCAAGTGATACAGGCGGAAAAACTTGATCACATGCTGATTGTCTTGAGAGACAAACACATAACACTGCGCTCCTTTGCCCAAATAGGAATAAGGCTGGTTCAGTACAGTGCGTACATTTGTCATCTCATCGTCTGTTAAGGGGGGCGTTTCCCATTTTGGATTGTGGACAAGCTCTGAATGGATTTTATGGAGGGCGAAGCTGTCGGTCTGTTTTCGGCAAAAGCGCTGCGTTGCAATGACGGCCAGTACAATGAAGGCGAGTTTAGCAAAGCTGCGAAGGAGTTTCTTGAATGACATGGGCCACGCTTGAAATCGGGAGTTTTTTAAGTCTTAATACTAAAGAACTCCCTCTCCATATGTCAATCTACTTAATCGTAAATGTACGCTGGATGTCGTTGAAGTAACCAGGAACGAGCTGATTATCGTTATCGAGCAGCTCGAGACGGATGGTGTGCATCCCTTTGCCTAGACCGTAGAGATAATGAGGAACCCATTCAACAAGTGTGCGCTTGTTTGTGTTGTCGATGGTGAGGCGTACTTTGTAACCATCTTTTGAGAGATCGCAATTGGTGAGGTAGAAATCGAGGAGGATCGGCTGCCCATTGTTGTAGGAGTATTCTCCTTGAGGCTCGTTGTAAGTTAAAAAGGGCTGCGAGAGGTCGACCTGAGAATCTGATTTCTTTTGTTTATAATAAAAGATCGTGGCAGTGAAGCAGTTGTCACCTTTTAAGCTTTCATTAAAAGAGCGCACAGGAAAGACGCGCATGACGTGCATCCCTGGCTGCAACTTAAAGGGGATCTCATATTCTGCTGTTTGGTCGAAGTACTCTTCGACATCGTCTAACGAATCGAGTAGCGCTTCATTCACAGAAAAGTAGGGCTGGTTATCGATCACGATATGCAGGCTTTGCCCTTCGTTGTCATTATAGATTTCTTTTTTGCGAGGAAAATCGCTATCGACGCCTAATGCAAATCCATCGATTCTGATCTGCCCTTTGATGGGCGTTGAGTTTTCCACTTCATTTTTGCGTGGGAATAAGATCTTTGTCGTAACATGGTCCGGCTCAGGCGTTGGCTCTTTTGGCACCACGCGGATCTCTTTGGGATTGGGAGCTTGTTCCTCAAGATAGGCACATTGAGCTGTGGAGAAGGTTAAAAGGGAGGCTAGAGTTATGGCTGTCGTTTGAAAGAATTGGCCCATAGTGTTTCCTCAATTTTTGAAGTTATTTTTTGTTATACGGTCTCGCTCTTTTTTTTCATATGAAAATTTTTAAGTGACAATTGGGGCGGCAAACTTTATATAGAAGACAAAAGAGGACAACGGATGTCGATGGAAATCATCCTTTGGGTTGTGATCCTAGGATTAGTGTTTGATTATACGAATGGATTTCACGATGCGGCAAATGTCGTCTCTACGGTTATTGCGACACGCGTTCTTCGGCCGCTCACTGCAATTATCCTCGCTGCGATTCTCAATACTTTGGGTGCCACGCAAATCAGCGGGGTGGCTCAGACGATCGCCTCAGGTCTTGTCCAAGTGCAGTATACCACACAAACGATTGTCTTGGCGGCCTTGATAGGCGCCATTCTTTGGAATATAGTAACTTGGTTGATGGGGATTCCTAGCAGCTCCTCTTATGCTCTTGTGGGAGGACTTGTCGGGGCTGTGCTCTTCAGCGGAGGCTCGAAGATGATTCTGTGGAATGGAGTGATCTATAAAGTGATCATTCCGATGGTTCTCTCTCCCGTCATCGGCTTTTTTTTAGGATATCTCCTTATGAAAGGGATTTCAGCCCTTCTCAAATTTCCCAAGATCCGTTCCAATGTGAAGATCTTCAATAAACTTCAGATCCTCTCGGCAAGTCTCGTGGCAATTGCCCATGGGTTAAACGACGCGCAAAAAAGCATGGGGATCATTACACTAGGACTGTTTGCCGGAGGCTACTTGGCTCATCCCGTCATTCCTCTTTGGGTCATTTTAACGTGTGCTCTCATGATGGGGTTGGGAACCGCATCTGGCGGGTTTCGCATCATCCGCACGGTGGGCTTTGGGATTACCAAGCTCGAGCCTTTCCATGGCTTTGCTGCGGAAACGAGCGCCTCCTGTGTGATCTTGGCGGCGAGCTTTCTCGGTATGCCAGTCAGCTCGACCCACATGATTGTGGGAAGCATTACCGGCGTTGGTTCGGCTAAGAGACCTGCTCGCGTTCAATGGGAGACCGCTCAAAAAGTGATCTTCGCTTGGATCCTCACCCTGCCCGGTGCGGCTCTCGTTTCTGGGCTTTCTTATAAGCTATTTAATCTCTGTGGTTTGCATTAATCATCCTCGCTCTCCTCTACGAAAGCATAAAAAAGCTATCTTATATATAAACTCATGTAATTATTTAATTTATTAAATAACGTAACTAACGCATTATTAACGACGATGTGTATTTAGTTGTAATTTTAATTAGTTGCTAGTTATTAATTAATATTGATCCGAAACTAAATTAATACGATAATGAATTAGAGGGACGTAATAATTATAAAATATAAGGTGAGCGATGCAACATCGTGGTAAAAAAGAAGGGATCAGCGTCATGGAAGCGGTGGATAATCTCACGCACATGGCAGAAATTGATTTAAATGCTCCTTCTCTGGAGCTCGGCGCTGGGAAGCTAACTGAAGAGCAGGTGAGAGAGCAGCTGAATCTGTTATCCTGGCAAAGTCCTGAGTATATCGTCTATAACCGCGAGCGGGTTCGTGAGACTTTTCAAGTGATCCTCAACTACCTCAAACACCTGTACGAAAAAGATAAAATCCACTTGCGCGACGCCGACACTCAACGGGGCGTGCAAGCGATCATGATTCTAGTCAATGAAGCGGCCCAGAAAGTGGATCAGTGCACCGAAATGTTTAAAGGGGAAAAGGAAGAGAGCATCACCCAGATCAAAGAATATAAAGAGCTGCAGCACTTCTATCTCTCGAAGGTCTATCATAAATTTAACCTCCCTGCAGAGACAGATATCCCTTGGCATGAAGATTGGAGCGCTCAAGGGGAAGAGGTGTCTAAAGACACAAGCCGCCAAGGACTCAAAGACTTGGAGACGATCCGCAATGATAAGGAATACGAGCTCTTTTTAATTAAAAGAGAAGACGGACGTCCTTTTTTCAATAAAGATCTGCTCCGCCATTTGCGATTGGTCGGGGAATTTGACGAAACATTAGGGGACATGGGCGATGAAGATCCTTTCTTGCGCCTTAAAATGCTTGAAGACAGAGATCTGCACCTTTCGGCTCAGGAGATCCTTCACCAAGTAGCGCCTTATGTCGACGACTATCTCAAAGATGCCATGAAATACAAAGAGATCGAGTTTGTCGCATCGATTAATAAAGCGCTCATGGCGCTCATGCTCGCTGCCAATTCGCATAATATGATGCAGAACACCTTGGGGAAAAGCAGCTTAAACTATTATTCCGATTTCCAATTTTATTTAAGAAAAGCGATCTCTTCGACAGAATACCACCATTACATGACAAACCCACCTGATCGCAAAGATCGCTTTTTTCAGACTCTCTACACCTTGACGCACTCTCTGTGCTCTGGTTATTTTACAAGATCGGGAAAACACAAAGAAATGATCGCCTTCATCCGACTTCTTATCGAGAAGGGAGGACAAGGCTCTGAGACCCGTCCTCAAACACAGAGCCCCTTGGCGCTTTGGAATAACCTGCTCGATGAAAATGAGCATATCCGGTACCTGCTCAAGCATTATCCCAATGGCCCCGTCCTTCGCGCGATTGACGTTTTTCGCTCGGAGACCCCTTTGCAAGGATTTGACCCCTTGGCTCAAATCAACCACCCTGCTCAATTGTATACGGTGGTCAATGATCAGATGCACCTAAGCTGTTTGAGAATTCCAGCTCCCGTACACCAAGAGTATATTCATAAGGCGGCTCCGGTCGATGAATTTTATGGATTTTTGCGCTCTTTGGGAAAAGAGGGGATGCAGCAGCGCCATTTAATGGTCAACCTCCAAGACAGAACCTCTTGGCAAGAGCATGCGCGTTGTTTGGCATTAGAAAAGATCCCCGCTCAGGCTGAATTCAACCAGTCTCTTGTTGTGGTGACCTTGCCTAAAAATGCTGACTTTTATTTTCAGTCAGGCCCCTATGTCAACTTGAATGATGCGAAAGAGTTTATCTCCCTGTTCGAAGCGCAGATTGAAAGTGCGGAGCAGTGCGGGTTCTTTTTCCCATCCGCCTGGAACAAAAAAGCCTTCGAATCCTTTGCTAAAGATGCGATGAAAATGATCCACCGTGTCTTCTTTGGCGGCAAAGACACGCTGATCCACAAAAACCGCCTCGACTTCATCGAGATTTTCTATCTCTTCTTGCTGCTCAAAGTGATCGAAGACTTTAAGCCCGATTCGATCAGCTTTACCTGTAAAGATTCTGTCGATACAGGAGCTGCTGCAAGCGCGGAGTTCTACTCCTTCATGAAAATCATGAATAGTGCTCAAAGCTGGAGTAAAGAGGAAAAGGACTTTCTGCTGTGGCTCATTTATTCTCCCGCGCTAGTCTTGCGCGAACGGGCGATTGACGCCACGCGCTTTAATCGGATGACAAGTGCTTTGAGTGTCGTCCAGGCAGAGCTAGAAGCCCACCGCGAGCAAGTCATTGCTGCCTGTGCGAAGCTCTATGAGACGCCTTTCTTCAAAGATATGAGAATTCAAGATGCTAGTTAATTAAGACTCAAATCCTCAGGAATCATCGATAGGGTGGCATATACCAGACTCGGTCACAAACTTGGAATTTGGGGAGTCTTAGAGTGGTTCAGCTTTTTTGAACCGCGACGGCGGGAATATTCATGAATATTCTCGAGAAGCGGTTCGAAAAAAATGGGCCGCTATAATGGCCCCTAAATTCCAAGTTTGTGAGCGAGTCTGGTATAATTGCCACCCATTTTTAAGGATTGCAAAGCAATTCAAAATCAATGTGGAGAACTTTAGCAAGTTTTTTTCCGACCGCTTTTCCAATTGGTCTTTGAGCATTTTCCATTTTGGAAATGTTTTCCTGGCTGATTCCGGTTCGTTTTGCTAATTCTTTTTGGGACAACCCTTCTCTATATCGAGCTCCTCTAAGGGCTAATCCCGTTTTTTTATATTTAGCGATGCGGTCTTTGGCAAGGGTTTCCCAAGGAATAGATTCGGATTCGCCATATTTCTCTAAAAAGGCTTCAAGTTTTTGTAAATGCTTGGCAGAAACAAAGGTGAGTTTTTTCACTTTTCCAGGCATTTCAATGACGACTTTATAGATCGTCTGTTGATTAGTAGGGTGCCCCTTCGTGTGAGCCGACATAATATACCTCGATCCGTTTGGCTTTTTTATCTATAACCTTCCAGCAAGCGACATAACAGGGTCGTCCTCTGCGAAGATGACAATGGAAGTGTTCTGGCTCTAAAGGCCCAAAATGTGGCCAATCAGCTAGCTGAGAGCCATTTTTTTGAAGGTCTAATACTAGCAAGTCTACCACATCGTTAATCGATGGCCTTGAACCGCTTCGCTTGAGTTTTTCGTATTGCTTCCCAGCTTCTCTGGAAAAGCTCACAATCCAGTTAGGCATTCCAGTCCTTCATCTTTCCTCAATCATATCGCAGAGATCTGACATATGTCAATAAATAAGAGGGAACATGCAAGAATGAAGTGATTTTGATCAGTTAAGACTCAAATCCTCAGGAATCATCGATAGGGTGGCATACTTGCCACCCATTTCTCTTAAAATCGTCTGCCATACTTTTTCAGGAGGGGTCTCGAAGATGTGTTTGGAAGAAGCGGGGTGTAAAAACCAATTGCCGCTTAAAAACTCCATTTCGAGCTGGCCGGCTCCCCATCCAGCATAGCCGAAGCACAAGCGCACAGCTGGGCCATTGGCATTGCTTACAGCCTCTTGCAAAAACTGCAGATCTCCACCGAGAAAGGCGTGATCGCAGAGCTCGAGCGTTTGATCGGGAATCTGGTCGGAAGAATGAAGCAGCATCATCTGATTGGGCTGGATCGGCCCGCCTGCTCGGATCTGAACGTTGGGATTTTGCAGCTCTTTGATGTTAATGATCTCTTCGGGAAGCTCAACTTCGAAGCTTTTATTGATAATGAGGCCAAAAGAGCCTGCAGCGCTATGCTCGCAGAGGATGATGACGCTGCGGAAGTAGATCCCAGAGTCGATATCGGGACTTGCAATGAGAAAGGCGCCCTTGTTTAAGTGGGAATAGGGGATGGTCATTGTGCCTGCATCAATTGCTGATTGTATAAGTGCAAATGGTCAGAGAGCTCCTTGGACTGGCGGAGCAACTCTCTAAAGTCTTTGCGGAATTGATCATTTCCTAGAATCTCCTCTTTTTCAGAGGTTTGCTGCGCCTTGTCGATCACCATCGAGAGGCGAGACATCGCGGTCGTAATCTCATCCACTTCATTTTCAAAGTACTTGCGGAATCCTTGAGGAGTGTCTAGAGCATTGAGTGCTGTTACCCGTTGCAGACGCTGGCGCTGCCATCCCTTATTTTGATTGAAGAGCAGGCCATAATGGTTGATGTCATTCATCAATGTGTCCGCTTTGCTCATGATCGCAGAGGCGCGTAGGTACATGTCATCCTCTTTCAACAACCTGCCGAGCGTTCCTTTTCCTACAGAGATCTCTTGCGTGATCGTATCCATCGATTGCGAAGCGCTTGCCATATGCTTCATCATTGTACCCGCATTGACAAAGACTCCGCTGACATTCATCTCATGGACTGCACTGTGCATTTCTTTCAATGTTTCTGAAAAATCGTTTACCCCTTGTTTGAGGTGGGCGATGAGCTCCTGATCGTTGACAGATTTTACCGCAGAGTTGATCTGGTCCATCGCCGAGCCAAAAGAGGCGAGCGCTTTGCCTGCATCTTCTCCATGCAGTTTGATCCAGTTGTTTACCTCTTTAATGGTCGTTTTCATGAGATCGGCCACTTCAGAGAGTTCTGTAAATGCGTATTCAATCGGATCATAAGATTGAGCATAGACAGGTTGTGTCGTAATCAGCTTAGGAGTCACTCCTTTGGGAGGGATTTTAGGAAGGATGGCAATCGACTTTTCTCCGAGAAGACCCGCAGTATGGATAGCAAATTCATCTGTGTCGTATACCTTGACGCTCGAGTCGATTTTCAACACTAGCTGGTAGTAATAAATTTGTCCGAGAACATCAACAGAAGGTTTGTTGCGCGCACTGGTAATGTCCTGGACAGCTGTTACTTCTCCAACAGGTTTTCCCCCGAACATCACACGAGTGCCGACCCCAATCTTGTTGATGTTTGCAAACCGGACGTAGATCGTTTGTTTTCCATCACCAACACTTGGGCGTAAAAACATCACCATGATTACAACCAATGCACAGCCGGCCAGAACAAAGATGCCGATCAACATGTTTTTTAATTGTTCACCCATGGTGGTTTTTCTCCTTCAGTGTTCTGGGGTCTTGGGAAATGGAACAGTGTAAAAATTTAATTAACGGGTCATCGATCTGAATAAATGGCTCTGGTTCATCGATGTGCGCGATTTTTCCATCGCGAATCAGTGCCAGGCGATCTCCGACATAGAGAGCCGAAAACATGTCGTGCGTCACGACGATGCTCGTTGCTTTTAGCTCTTCTTGCATTTTGACGATCAGCTCATTAATCTGCATCGCGATGATCGGATCTAATCCTGTTGTGGGTTCATCATAGAGCACGATCCGCGGGCGATAGACGATGAGGCGCGCGAGCGCCGCACGTTTGCGCATCCCTCCCGAAAGCTCCGAGGGCATCTTCTTATGTGTGCCGGCAAGTCCCACCATTTCAAGAGCGTGAGAAACGCGATCTGCAATCTCATGTTTGGAGAGTAAATGGCCATGCTGATTTAAGTAGAAGGCCGTGTTTTCTTCGACTGTCATCGAGTCGAACATTGCTCCGCCTTGAAAGAGCATCCCCATGTGATGGATATTTTGATACAGATCTGCACCCGAGAGATCGGAAATCCGGACTTGATCGATGTCGATCGTCCCCTCATCGGGCTTCAAGATGCCGATGATGTGCTTGAGGAGCACGCTTTTCCCAATCCCCGAAGGACCGAGGATCACCAGCGTCTCTCCCGTTTTGACATCGAGATCCAAGCCAGCCATCACTTGGTGCTTGCCAAACTTCTTCCAGAGGTTGCGAATTTTAATCATCAGTTATCCGAAGTTATCGTGAAAGACATTGAGCGCCACCGTGAGAAAGAAGTTCATAAAGAGGATGCAGCAGTAGGTGATGACAACACTCGATGTCGTCGATTTTCCCACACCTGCCGCGCCGCCTGTTGTCCGCATCCCTTTATAACAGCCGATTGTCATGATCAAGATCCCAAAAATAAATCCTTTGATGATCCCCGTTGCCATATCGAAAAACGTGATGTGGGTCGGCATCGGATCGAAATAAGTCTGCGGCGACATATCAAAAAAGTAGGTTGAGATCAGATACCCACCAAAAATGCCCATCGCGATGCTAAAAATGGTCAGAAAAGGCATCATTAATGTCCCTGCAATCAGCCGCGGCGCAATTAAATAACGGTGGGGATTCACTGCCATCGTCTTCAACGCATCGATTTGCTCCGTGACCTGCATCGTGCCGAGCTCTGCGCACATCGCAGCGCCGACGCGCCCTGTGACCATGAACGCCGTCAGCACAGGTCCTAGCTCTGTCAGCATCGCTTTTGCGACCATGAGCCCCGTCACAGACGTGAGCCCTTTATCTGCGAGCTGATAGAACGACTGCGCCGCTAAAACTAACCCAGTGGAAAAACCTGTCAAAGCCACCACTAAAAAGGAAGCCACCCCGACATCGTAGAGCTGCTTTAACACCAAATAAAGAGAGGGCGGACGGCGAAAGGTCGCCTGGGTCACTTGAGACAAAAGCTGCGCGTATTCTCCAATGGCTACAAGAAAACCTAGCTTTTGGGCAAGTTTATTGCCCCATGTTTGATTGGGGTTATTTGGAGAATGGTTCGGACTTATAGCATTAGATTGCGTCATGCAGGCATTGAGTTAAAATATTCTTTATAATCCGCATTGTAGCGGATCTCTCATTTGGGGTCAAACGGGGATCTTCCCTCTTTGAATTTAATACGTATTTCGTAAAAATCATTTCCCATTGAACTTTGGAGGAAACGAATCATGACATATCCAGCTGCATCGTTCCAGGAAAAAACCACTCCTGAGTTGTTGATGAGGTCTTCTAATGCTGCATGCTATCAGTTGGGGAGGATGCATGAAAAGTATAGCTCTCTTTCTAGTTGGTTAACTCAGTCCCCTCTGACCTTCGATGCTCAAATTGTCGAGACTCTCTCTTCTTTTTTTTCTGATTATTTATATCAACGCGACGTTGAGTCCCATCTCGATCAAAGCCTTTTAGACATTGTCGAAACAGAACCTTCTGAAGCGCTTTTCATGGTGCTAAAGATGCGCTGTCATGTGATCGAATCGCGCGATAATCTTCTAGACCCGCTGCTTAAAAAGATGGAGCAAACAGAAGCCCTGACCTCATTTTTCCTCAATCAAGACACGCTGCCTGTAAGTGAAGAGATGATAAAATCAAGTTTGCGGAAAGAGAGCAAGAAGCGGGAGTTCGCTCGTCTTCGAACATCCCATCAGCGTAAAACAGCCGCCGCTGCATCGCAAAAGACCAAAGAAGCGTCAAAAGAGCCAACAGACTCTAAAAAGCAAGTGCGCTGGGGACACCAGGCAGAACAACCTCTCTCCACTGTAAAAAAAGAGGAAAAGCCCCCTGAATTTACCCTAAGTCAACGTTTCAATGAGTGTTTATCCAGGCGTGATCCAGCAAACCAGTTACGGATGGACGTGGCATTTAAAGTTCTCAATCATCAAATCACAATGGGGCATGATGCCTGGAAATGGGCGTGCTTGAAAGAAGCATTGCCCTTGCTTCGATCGATGGTACATGCTGTAGAACAACTCAACAGTAAGGATCAGAGTTCCTCAGAAAGCCCGCGCAGCGCGTCTGAAGAGTTAGACCTGCCTACAAGCGAAGAGGAGTCTCAAGAAGAATCAGAGTTTAGTGACAACTCTGTACTCGATTCGCCATCATTTTTAGAATACCCTCCTTTTTCTTACACCACTAGCCTTCTTTCTCAGTACGAAGCGTCTGCTTCTGCCGATCTCCTCCCCCCTGTTGCTCTTACGGAACAGCACAGTCTAAATACCCTAGGTTGTCTCGTTGATTATCTCGATTCCGAGCAGATTCGCCCCTATGTTGAGAGTCTTTCTCGCAAGACGCAACATAAGATCCAAAGACGCATGGCCACTGAATATGAAAAATTCCGCAAAAAAGGAACCAAACCCGATCGCTCCTGGGGGAAAAGGCATTGCTTTGACCCTAAGAGGCTTAATAGCTTACGCGAAGTGCTCAAAGAGATGGGAAATGCATAACTTACACGCTCTGCAAGCAAAATTATTTATAACTGTTTTTTATAATTTAAGCGTTAAAGTAAAATATATTGTTTCGTTGATGTAAAATCGTTGCTCTACTATAATATCTACTAGTTTAAGAGTTGTATTTTGAAATTTATTTAGAGTGCTTTTCTTTTAATTTTGATTAAGAAAGCGTTCTTGTTTTTATAAAATTTATAGGAGGCATTTATGTCCGGTCAACTACCTACAGTTTCTCTCGGTTCAAGTTCTTACTTAAATAAAGACAACATAGCTGATGCTGTGTTTCACCTGACGTCATCCGTTGCTTGCCTAGCTGCTAGCCAACAAACTTCACGCACAGACAAAATTTACCGGAAATTTTGCATGATATTGCCTTACGTTGAAAATGGTCTTGGTTTGCGCGGTGCTTTAGCCCCCCTTCTGAACCACGTGGAATTTGTGGAAAGAGAGTTAGGTCAATTAGAGGGTCGTATAAACAAGATCAATCAGTATCTGGTTGAAAATCAAGAGGATCCAGCTTTAGCCCAGTTGGGGAAAATTGTAGCCCTCACCCACTATCATTTTAGCATACAGTCTCAGGCTACTAAACAACAGCTCGGCGCAATGAAGCAACATATTGTTCACCTGGAGTCGTCACTAGATCCTCATACCCAACAGCCACTTCATTCTGATTCTGTGACATCTCCAGCAGTAAGTTTTTCTTCAACTGATACTAGTAAAAGCCAAGCTTCAGCATTTGCGCTTCACTCGTCGTCTCCAGTTGCACAATCACAGTTTTTAAGCTCTTCTTCTTCTTCTTCTTCAGGAACTGGTGCAAGCCAAACTTCAGCATTTGCTCTTCGCCCGTCGTCTCCAGTTGCACAATCACAGTTTTTAAGGTTTGATTCTAGTTCTTCTTCTTCTTCTTCTTCAGGAACTGATGCAAGCCAAACTTCAGCATTTGCTCATACAAGTCCTTTTGACACCTCAGTTGTAGATCCTGGAGTTTTTCAAGGGTTTGGTGCTGGTCCTTCGACCACCTCTGTATCTTCAACTAAGGGAGATTCTTATGGCTTTGATGTTTTAGATGATGAATTTGAACGGTTAGACCATTTCGATGCTCAGGGTGGAACATCTTATCCAGACGCTTCATTTTCTTCATTCAGTGCATCCACTTCACCGTCAGCAGTAACACAGTCAATGCTGTTCACCCCCTCTGCCGCATATCCAGACTATTCAGAACCTGTTCAACTCACTCAGTATGCAGAATCACTGTGTGAAATGTGTCAGAATCTTGCTGATGAGAAATTAGTTGAATTGGATGAGGCGGTTGGGGCTCAGCTACAGGACCTCCCATACATGAAAGATAGTAAGTTTCAGAGAGCTATAAATCGTATCTTCAAAAAAACGTACAAAAAACCTGTTAAAGCTAAAATCCTCCAATTGCCATCATCTGCTCGGGCAGTTATGTATGCATCGGTTCTTACTTATGTTGTTGATGGCACCAATGCGGGGCAGTCTTTTGAGGGTATTGACGCCAGCTTACTCAAAGCAGATCCTAAAAAATGGGTAAGAGCTCATTACAACCATCCTAGATATAGGGCTGCACTTACTTATGCTCTTCAAATGGTTCAAATGCAGATTCGATCAGGACAGCTTAATGTGGATCCGGTTGTCGCTTCAGACGAATAATACATCGCTCTGATTTTCCTTTAACCTTCAGCAGCTCTTGGCTGCTGAAGGTTAATATTTGTTAATTAATTGTGTTATGTGGAAATTATCTTATGTTTAAAATAATTATTTAGTTTATTTAAAACAGTCTGTTCTGCTATACTGTTGTGTAATGTTATTTAAATTAGTGTGATTGCTCTTCATCAGTTTCCCAGCGGAAATCCGGCTCTTATCCCAGACTCGGGTTCTTATGGTTTGTTTGAAGTGGCTTTCTGAATCGAAAGAATAAGGAGGAATTTATGAGTGGTCTTAGTCGTGTGTTAGACTCTCTTAGAATATCAGCGGATCGGTTTCCAGCTTTTGCTGTTGAACTGATTCAGACACAAGCGCAACATGAATTTCGTGTTGTGGAGCTGTACAAGAAAGTTTTAAGTCTTCAGCCTTTACTGGTAACTATTAATGCGGATAGAGGGCAGGCTCAGGTTATTTTAGAAGCTGCTCATAAAGAAATCATTGACTTAGAGGACGAGATTCAGGTTGTTGCGGAGGTTTTTGGACGTTTTTCAGAATCAATGACCGCTGAACTAGACCCTAATCATGAGGATGCAAAAGTCTACCTTGGCATGTTTGCTCGTGTTAAAGAACTACATGAGGTTTTGAATCCAAAACAGAAAGATCTGTTTTCTGAAATTAACGCCGTATTTGAGAAAACTTGTAAATTTTATAATCTGGAAACGACTAATCCATCGTCTTCCGTGAGCGATTTACCGGCTGATTCATCGTCATCTTCATCTTCCTCTTCACCATCAGCTTCTACTTCCTTTTCATCTAAGACTTTTTCTAGTCAAAATCTAGGTCGTTTTTCTGCTAGTTTGAGCAGCACAGATACTTTGCCAATGCCTAGTGAGAGCACTAAGTCTTTGTCTATGATAGACTCATTCCGTTCTGGGGATTTTACAGAAATATTTAATTTACTTAAGCAGAGAAAAGAAGAAGCGCCAGAAAAAGGGGAGAGCTCACAGCAATCACCGCTCCCGCAAATTAAAATCACTCGGCCGCCCTCACCGTCTTCAAGTAGCAGTAGCACGGCAGCTTCTTCTCTTCCAGTAAGTAGCAGTCTGCCACCGGCATCGTTCTTTGATTCTCAACGGTTCTCTTCTTTAGAATTGAAACAGTTGTTGACTTCACCTGATGCATCAAAAGCTTCGACAGAGACGGATGCAGCGAACGGCACGTCAGTGCCACCGGCATCGTTCTTTAATTCAAGCACGATTGAGGATCTCCCATCCCCTTCGCTATCGTCGTCGACTTTACCTGCTGCCTCCGCGACTTCAGCTTCTGAATCATCTCACATCCCTCCAATGGATACAGGAGCAGCGTATGTTCCAGAGAAGGGTTCAGATGACTCAAGTGGAGCTACTTCGACGAGTTCTCCAGAAGTGGGTGTAAGTGGCTCATCTGAAAATTTTCAGTTTAAAGAGAAGATCCAAAGCATTATCAAGTTAGTGAAGGTTTATGAAACCAATACAAATGACTGTAATCTTTCAGCAAAAGATGTGCGTCGGATTAACCGAAAATATAAATCTGACGTTAAGTCTTCCATTGCAAAACTTTCTAGTGCAACTCGAGCTCAATTATATGATAATTTTGCGACTGCATTTACTTTGAAGCACAAGTTAGAACTTCCTAGCGATACTCAGCAGCTCAAAGATTGGAAAAGAAGGAACTATGCCTTGCCTCAGAATTCCGCTCTTCTTGCTTCAGCTCTTTCCTGGTTGATTGAGTAATCTCACTGCTGAACGTCTCTTAATTTTTAGAAGCCAAAACCCTCAGGAGCGTTGCTGCTGAGGGTTTTTTTATCCCGCGGACACGAGAAAACTCGGTCGTTCACGGCCGAGATGAATCGCGCCTTTTCGGACAGAGTGGCTTATAACTCTTCGACATGCTCCAAAACCGCAATTAATTAAATTAATTGACTATTCATTGCCTTGAGTTTAGGCTAGTGACATGTTTGTACGAAAATCATTTCAATTCAGACTTCGTGTAACAAAGAAGCAAG
>JAGVMG010000006.1 GCA_020053915.1 Parachlamydiales bacterium
GAAAATATCCAACGCCTAAATAGAAAAGGATATCTTGGGCAAAAGGAGTCGTTGGAAAATTGCGGAGCACAATGGTCGACTGGGTAATGACCGTGTCCCAATCTTTCTTTTGATACGCATCCAACGCAGCGCTATAGTGCTCTTGGACAGAGAGGGTCGCGACCTCTTTCGCATTGATCAACTTTCCATTCCGCACTGTGTATGCAGCTTCCGCACCAGTATGGAGGACAACCGCAGCGACTAACACCGAAAAATAAAAGAATTTCTTTCTCATTCAAAGCTCCCTCTAGAGAATAAAGTGTGCCCCCTCGAACCGATTTTGTCAATCACTACACTTGCAGGCAGTAACAGAATCCAGCTTTAACAGTTTCTCTTCTAGGACATCTTTCCAGTCCACCCCCCATTTTCCATCGATATGGACGGTACTATGCTTGGATCCTCCTACGAGAAAACACAGGTGCACAGGCAGAGCACCCGGATGAGAGCGAAATGCCTCTTTCATCGAAAGTAGATGGCTTAGCCTCACTTTGTCGAGATCAAGATGGATCAAAAGCTTGCCCATGGGTTTGACTTTTTTTTCTTGAGACGCCCCGGCCTGAGGTGAAGAGGTTGACATGGTTTTATTCCTGGATTCGAATTTTTTCTCCCTAAATTCATTCGCCTTTGCTTGCGCTTTTGCGCGATCAAACGCGTCATCACACGCTTTAATCATAGCCTCATCTGCTCTAGTCAGGTCATCGAGCCAGCGGCACTGCAAACGCATCGTCCCTTCTTGCTGTTCTGTCTGCACAACTGCGTACAACAGTTGATTTTCGATTAAAAGAGCACCTTTTTCTTCATAAACATCGGGCCAAATTGGCAACTCATAGCGATCCATCCCGTCGCTGATCGTTAAAATCGCAAATTTCCTCTGCGATTTTACCGAAATTTTGACAGCGAGCCCTTCAATAATAAAAGCGATCCGGCAAATACTTCCACTTCTTAAATTCTCGAGTTCTTTTAGCGGCACACACGACAGGCGCTGCAAAGACCCGCGGTAATCATCCAAAGGATGGCCATTGAGATAAAAGCCGAGCAATTCATATTCCCTTTTCATGAGTCGCTGCTTCGACACCTCTTCTTTGACAACAGGAGGAGTGTTGAAACGGTTATCAGGCTCCTCTTCAATCAAAGAAAACAGATTCAGAATCCCGCGCGATGATTCTTTCTGCTCTTTCGACGCTGCGGTAAACATCGGATCCACACTGAGAAGAGCAGCCGGCCGACTCCATCCTGTGAAATCAAAAGCGCCCGCTTCGATCAAGTGTTCGATCGCCTTCTTTCCCACCTTGCGGGTATCAATGCGTCGAATAAAATCATAGAGCGTTTTAAATTCCCCATCTTTACAGCGTTCTTCGAGAATCGAGTCCACAACACCCTCGCCGACCCCTTTGATGCCGCTCATGGCAAAACGGATCCCCTTCGAAGCTGCGACAAATTCTTTTCCCGATTCATTGATATCCGGAGGCAGAATCGCAATCCCCATCGCTTGACATTCGCGGATGACTTTCGTCACCTTCGATAGATCATCTCGATCAGATGTCATTAATGCTGCCATCCATTCGGCAGGATAATTTGCTTTCAGATAGCTCGTAACATAACTTAAATAGCCATAAGCTGCCGCATGCGATTTGTTAAATCCGTAAGATGCAAACTTTTCCACTTTGTCGAAAATGAGCATCGATGTCTCTTCATCGATCCCATTTTCAAGAGCTCCTGTGCGGAACTTCTCTCTCTGACGCGCCATCTCATCTTTATCTTTTTTCCCCATCGCGCGGCGCAAAACATCCCCTTCGCCGAGCGTATATCTCGCCAAACGACTGGCAATTTGCATCACCTGCTCTTGGTAGACCATGATCCCATAAGTTTCTGAAAGGATCTCTTTCATCCAAGGATGATCGATTTCAATCGCCTCTTTTCCGTGCTTGCGATTGATGAACGTCGGGATCATCTCCATCGGGCCTGGGCGGTAGAGCGCACCAACCGCGATGATCTCTTCAAACTTGTCAATATGCAACTGCTTAGCTAAATCCTGCATTCCGCCCGACTCGAGCTGGAAGATCCCCATTGTCTTTCCATGGTTGAGCAACTGAAACGTATTGGCATCATCCAACGGTAAATCCACCCAATCGATTTCGCGCCCTTCTTTTTGTTTAATGGCATTGCAAGCAATTTGAATCGACGTTAGCGTCTTTAACCCCAAAAAGTCGATTTTCAACATCCCTACTGATTCGACAGGCTTCATCGAAAATTGGGTTACTCCCATGTCTGAATCTTTTGCCGTGCACACGGGAATGTGCTCCATGATCGGATCTCCAGAAATGATAATCCCAGCGGCGTGGATCCCCGTATTGCGGACAGAGCCTTCGAGCTTTTTCGCCAAATCGAGCAAGCGACGCACTTCCTCATCAGTAGAATATAAATTCTTCAGCTCAGGGTCGATCTCGAGCGCATGATCGATGGTCATGGTGGGATCTTCAGGAATTAACTTAGCAATTTCATTCACTCGGGTCAGAGGAACACTCAGCACACGTCCCACGTCTTTGATCGCCATCTTCGCTTTCATCGTTCCAAACGTAATGATCTGCGCGACCTTGTTTTTCCCATACTTGCGCACCGTGTACTCAATCACCTCGGCTCTGCGGTCCATGCAAATATCGACATCGATATCGGGATAGGAGATCCTCTCGGGATTAATAAACCGCTCGAAGAACAAATTCAAGCAGAGAGGCTCAATATCGGTAATCCCGATTAAATACAGGATAATGGAACCCGCTCCCGAACCTCGACCAGGGCCCACGGGAATTCCATTCCGTTTTGCCCATGCGATGAAATCCCAGACAATCAGCAAGTAATCGCCCATCCCTTTAGGTAAAATGACACTCAGCTCATATTTCAGACGCTCGCGCACAACCTCTAAAGGATCCTTTTCCGGATATTGAGCTGCTACTTTTGCAAGACGTTCGGGTGTATAGCGTTTTGCAATTCCCTCTTCGCAAAGTTGTTTTAAAAAGTTCTCCGCTTCCGCAACGCGCTCGGCTGTAGAAAATGACGTACCTTCCAAATGAGGCGGAACAAAGACCGGATAGAACTTTGTTTTGAAATCGAATTCAAAATTGCACTCCGCCGCAATTTTTACTGTGTTCTCGAGAGCTTCTGGAAGATCTGCAAAAAGCTGTTCCATCTCCTCTTGAGACTTAAATGACAACTCGTGCGAAAGCGCCACCTCGCGCTTAGGATTAAGGACCCGTTCCTTAGGATTGCCAAAAGAATCTTTCTCCCAAATTTCGCAAGGCTCTCCCGATTGGATATTCATCAAAATCTCATGCGCCTTCCAATCATCCCGATCGATATAGCGCGTATCATTGGCAGCCACGCACGGAATATTCATTGCTTTAGATAAACGAATCAACCGTTCATTGACTTTGTCTTGTGTTGCAATGTAATCGAGATGGCGTTGAAACAGCCAAGGCTCTCTTTCCATCCCATCAGAGCGGATATCCGCCTCTGTCATGCGATGGCGCAGAATCTCAAAGTAGAAATCCTCCCCAAACAAAGAGCGAAACCATTCGATCTCTTTTTGCGCGTCCTCTTCCCGATCCTGCGCAAGCAATTGAAAAATCGGCGACAGATGAGATCCCGAAAGACAGATCAATCCTTCATGGCATTCCTGAAGAAGCTCTTTGTCAATGCGGGGAGTGTAGTAAAAGCCTTCCAGATGCGCAAGCGAGCTCAATTTGCACAAATTTTGAAACCCTCGCTTATTTTTAGCGAGAAGTACAATGGGAGATCCTGCAGGAGTGCCGGGAATCCGTTTTTTCTCATGCCGCGAAAAGGGGGCCATATACAGTTCACAGCCGATGATCGGCTTGACATTCTCAGCTTTGCACGCTTTAAAAAACTCCACCGCACCATACATGTTTCCTTGGTCGGTCAGCGCTACAGCACTCATCCCATACTGCGCAGCTTTTGCTGCGATATCGTCAAGCGACGCGGAAGAATCGAGAATAGAGTATTGAGAATGAACGTGTAAAGGAATCCAGCGCATGATGATAGCCAATCGTAAGAAGTGAATGCACGCATCATATCAGATCGGACAAGTTTTGAAAAGAAAAGAGGCGTGCGATCCTGTCGCCACCTCCCTATGCTTCTTAAACCCGCGCAGCCTCAGGCTCGAGATCTTCGCTTGTATATTTGGGGTTCGTCTTAACTTTCCACAAGGGGAGAAGTAAGAGAACGGAGAACACACCGCAAATGCCGAGGGTCACGAAAAACCCGTACCAGCCCCACACTTCAGCAATTTTACTGATCGGGTAACCGGCTGTTGCGGCGCCGAGGTAGGCGACCCACCCCGTAAAGCCAGTGGCAGTTCCTGCTGCTTTTTTGTGAGAGAGTTCAGCTGCAGCCATTCCGATGAGCATCTGAGGACCGAAGATCAAGAATCCGATCACAAACATCATCATGTAATCCATAAGGAGCATTCCCGGAGGAGTAAGATACAATCCCGCAATCGCAAAAATAACGCCGAAACTAAAGAGGACATTGATAGGCCCGCGTCTTCCTTTAAAAATTTTATCCGACGCCCAACCGGCAGCAAGGCTTCCACAGATTCCTCCCGCTTCAAACCAGAAGACGCTTCCATTCGCCATCATGAGCGAATAGCCTTTTGTTTTCATAAGAAATAGCGCGCCGAAATCATTGACCGCCTGACGGATGATGTACACAAAAAAGTAAGAAATCGCTAAAACCCAAATGTACTTATTACTCAAGACGTGCTTGAATAAAATCTCTTTCACAGAAATTTCCTTCTCCTCATTCATTTTTGAGGCTGGGTAATCATCCTTAAATTTTTCGATCGTAGGCAACCCCAGAGACTGAGGCGTGTCGCGCAAACGGTTGATGAGAAAGAAGCCGATGAGGATACAGAGAACGCCCGGGACATACATCGAATAGCGCCACCCCAGCATTTGTGCACAAAAACCCGCTAATAAGGGAATGAGAGCACCTCCGACACTATGAGACGTGTTCCAGAATCCCCACCATGTCCCGCGTTCTTTCTGAGAATACCAGTGGGTCAGCAATCGAGCGCATGGGGGCCAGCCCCAGCCTTGGAACCAACCATTGAGTCCCCAAAAAATCGCAAACGATATAATCGAAGAGGACATCCCAAAGAGAATATTGAATAACCCCGTTAAAATGAGACCAATCGCCATGAAAAATCGAGGATTGGATCGATCGGCGAGAACACCGCTTAAAAATTTGCTCATCCCGTAGGTGATGGATAAAATACTGCTTAAGATCCCTAAGTCGCTGATTTGGAGATTGAGATCCTGCATTAAGGCAGGCATCGCAAAGGTAAAACTTTTACGCGTGAAGTAATAGAAGATATATCCCACGTACATCCCATAGAAAATCCTAAAACGCCAATACTTATAGCGCTCTTTAACGACTTCAGGATCTTGCATTTCTGGAGTATACGGGGCCGGCTTCAGCACATCAAAAACGCTCACAGCGATCTCCTATCAGTTATTAAAACACGATCGGTATAAAAAGAAATCTACCTTAGTGTCAACCTTTTTTCACACAAACGCCTTTTCATTTGTCAAAACCTTGAATTTTTAAAAATGATTAGGCATTAAAGAATTTTAATTCGCAATAATTCGGACACCATGAACGATTTTCAAAAACCGATTCATCGTAATGATCCCGATCCCTACGGTCAAATCAGGGTCAACGAGATCCAAGAGGACAAAAAAGGAAGGGACGAACCTTACCCAGAATTGCCCTTACAGCCAAAATCACTCAAGCTTGCTGTTCTGGTTTCTTTTTTTAAAAAATTTCTAGACCTGCTTCCTTTCAAAAAACGCGCCGAGTATCTTGTTCTCGAAGAACAAAAAATGTTCGAAGATGTCGTCTCTTTTCGAAAGCTGCTTCAAATTTTGGCTCTAGAAGATCAGAGTCACAATCCTGAATTCACACAGCAACTCTCTGAATTATGGCATAATCTGATCGATGATTGCAACATGATCCGAGGCAATCCGCCCAATCTTCCAGAGAGCCTGAGTCAACTAAAAAATTTCATGAGCGACTTGAGCAATTACCCCCCCAATGCAGACCATAGTTTAGGATATTATTTTGCCGAATCCGCGGGTCAAGACTGGATCCCGTTTCCCTTCATGGAACTCCTCCAATCCCTGCACAAAGAAAGTCTTTACAACCCTCCTGATGCCACGCTAGCCCGATGGATCGCCGCTCTAACCAACGTCCTCGACATCAAAGAATCCTAAAGGACCCCTTTACATTTTCTTACATGCGCACTATAGTTTTCCTTGACTAGACATTAGCTATTAGGGCGGGATGATTTTGCACCTCTCCAATGGCAACATTCAGTCATGAGTATTTATTGAGAGGCTAGGTTTATTTCATGGAATATGCAATCCCCAAAGGGGTCTTCGATATTCTCCCGCATGAGGCAAATGCCGAAGACAAATGGAAAGAGTCAGGTCTTTGGGAATACCTCGAGCAGGTGATGCGGAAAACAGCGCACGACTATGGATTCCATGAGATCCGCACTCCAATCTTTGAAAGAACCGAACTCTTTACGCGCAGCGCCGGCGAAGGCTCTGATATCGTCACGAAGGAAATGTATACCTTTCTCGATCGCGGCGAGCGCTCCATGACTCTGCGCCCTGAAGGGACAGCTTCTGCGATGCGCGCGTTTCTCGAACACCGCCTCTATAATCAACCTGGCATTCATAAATATTTCTATATCGGCCCGATGTTTCGCTATGAAAGGCAACAAGCAGGACGCTATCGCCAGCACCATCAATTCGGAGCAGAAGCAATCGGCAATGGCACGCCAGAACAAGATGCCGAGATCATCGACTTTTTGTGCGAACTCTATCGACGGCTCGGATTACAACACATCGAAGTGCAAATCAATTCGATCGGAGACGCCCCTTCGCGCGCAGCTTACCGCGATGCGTTAGCCGCTTTTTTAAGACCTCAGTTAGGCGAGCTTTCAGCAGAAAGCAAGGTGCGCTTCGAAAAAAACATTCTCCGCATCCTCGACTCCAAGGATCTAGGGGATCAAAATCTTCTTAATAATGCTCCTACGATCCTCGATTTTCTCTCTCCTGAATCCAAAACGCACTTTGAGCGTGTGCTCTTCTTGTTAGATAGCCTCAAAATTCCGTATCGCGTGAACACGAAGCTCGTAAGAGGACTGGATTATTATACGAAAACCGTCTTTGAGATCACATCCGGCGCACTCGGTGCGCACAATTCTCTTGTCGGAGGAGGGCGCTATGATGGACTCACTTCTCTTTTAGGAGGCCCTGATCTCCCATCGATCGGCTTCGCAACAGGCATGGAAAGAATCTTGCAAACGATGCTCAAACAAGGAGCTCATTTCCCTCCCGCACCCCATCCCACCCTTTTTATCATTCCTTTAGGAGAAGGTGCGACGCAATACTGTTTCCATCTCTTGTCTACATTGCGTCACAATCAGATTGCTGCAGAAATTGACCTCTCCGGAAAAAAAGTGCAACAATGCCTGCAAACAGCCAATCATCTCCGCGCTGACTATTGCATGATCATCGGAGAAGACGAATTAGCGCACAAAAAAGGGACATTGAAAATAATGGCAACTCGAGAAAACATTGATGTTCCGCTTGAGAACTTATGCCAAAAACTCCAGGAACTCATCTCTCTTTCAAGGAAAGCCCATGTTTGACTATAGAAGAACCCATACTTGCGGAGTCCTCACTCGCTCTGACATCAACGCCACCGTGACTCTTTCTGGCTGGGTTCACCGCAGACGCGACCACGGCGGACTGATTTTCATCGATCTGCGCGATCGATTTGGGATCACACAACTCGTTTTCGACCCCGCTAAAGTGACCACACACACCTTTACAGCTGCCTCTCGATTGCGCAGTGAATGGGTGATTTCTATCCGAGGCAAAGTGATTGCACGCGCTGAAGGGATGACAAACCCTAAATTATATACAGGCGAAATCGAAATTGACATTGCAGAACTTGAAATTCTCTCAGCTGCAAAAACGCCGCCTTTTTCGATTTGCGAAGAAGAAACGGATGTCAACGAAGAGCTCAGACTGAAATACCGTTACCTCGATATCCGAAGAGGCGATGTTGCTCGCAAGCTCACGGTTCGCCACCAAGCCATGCTCTCGACGCGCAACTACATGAGCTCTAATGGATTTCTCGAAATCACAACTCCAATTTTAGCCAAGTCCACTCCTGAGGGTGCGCGCGATTACCTCGTTCCCTCCCGCGTTTATCCCGGGAACTTTTATGCGCTTCCGCAATCTCCCCAAATCTTCAAACAACTCTTAATGGTCTCAGGCATGGACCGATATTTTCAAATCGCCGCCTGTTTCCGAGATGAAGATTTACGCGCAGATCGTCAGCCTGAATTTACGCAGATCGACTTGGAAATGAGCTTCAGCACACCCGCCGACCTCATGATTCTTCTCGAGGGCCTCGTCGCCAGCATTTTTAAAGAGTGCAACGGAATTGATCTTCCTAGACCTTTCCGTCATATGCGCCATGCCGATTGCCTTGAGAACTACGGAACAGATCGCCCAGACTTGCGCTATGGAATGCCGCTTACCCGTATCGATGATATCGCAGAGCGTTCCACCTTTACCATTTTTAAGGAGCAACTCTCTAGCGGTGGCGTCATTAAAGCGCTGTGTGTGAAAGGAGGGGCTGAAATTTCCCGCAAAGAGATCGATGGCTATACGCAATTTGTTAGCGCGTTTGGTCTTAATGGTCTTGCCTGGATGAAAATGCAAGAAGATGGGCTCTCATCTAGTATCGTTAAATTTTTCTCCCCTGAACTTCAGCAAGAGCTCACCGCGCGCTTAACGATTGAACAGGGCGATCTGATCTTCATTGGAGCTGCTGCGGAAGACCGCGTCAATCAAGCTCTCGATCACCTACGCCGCAAAATCGCTAAAGACAGAAATTTGATCGATTCCAACGCCCTCGAATTCGTTTGGGTCACCGACTTTCCGCTTCTGCGATGGAATGCGGAAGAGGGAAGGCTCGAAAGCGAGCACCATCCCTTTACCTCACCTCACTTCGATGATCTTTCCCTTCTCGAGCAAGACCCATTAAAAGTGCGCGCTTTGGCGTATGATCTTGTTCTCAACGGCTATGAGATCGGAGGAGGATCACAACGGATCCATAATAGCGAACTTCAGGAAAAAATTTTCCGCACCCTGAAGTTGTCTCCAAAAGAGATTCAAGAAAAATTCGGCTTTTTCGTCGAAGCCCTTCAATACGGGACACCCCCGCATTTAGGCTTTGCATTCGGACTCGACCGGATCGTCATGATTCTCACAAAAACAGAAAACATCCGCGACGTCATCGCATTTCCTAAAACCCAAAAAGCAAGCGACCTCATGATGCAATGCCCTGCGAAAGTGAACCCAAAACAACTCGATGAGTTAAAGATTCGTGCGGAAACAACAGAAATTACTTGGCTATAACCCCTAAATTTAGGCAATTATGAGAAAATTAATCGCAACACTTTTTACGTTAACCTCTTTAAGTGCTCTGCATGCAGAAGAAGCTGCGGATGCACAAAACACCGATATTGCAAAAATCTCCGAGGCCTTTGGCCATCTCATCGGGAAAAATCTCGATAACATCGGTGTTGAGTTTGACATCGCTCAAGTCATCAAAGGACTCCAAGATGCCTCCTCTGGAAAGAACTCTCCTATGACAGAAGCAGAATGCATCCAAGCAATCTCTGCCGTCCAAGAGAAACTTTTTAAAGATCAAGCGCTGTCCAACTTAGCTCAAGCCGATCAGTTTCTTGCTGAAAACACAAAATCAGATCAAATCATCTCTTTAGAAAATGGTAAAGTTCAATACAAAATCGAACAAGCGGGCACTGGAGCTGTGATTGAAGACCACTTTGCCCCTCTCATCCGATACACGGGCACATATTTGAATGGGTCTGTCTTTGGTGAGTCCAAAGAGGAAGAGAAAATCTCTCTAGATGAGATCATCCCAGGACTTAAAGCAGGTCTTCTCGGTATGAAAGAAGGGGAAAAACGCACTGTCTACATCCACCCTGACTTTGCTTATGGTACAAGCGGATATCTCCCGCCAAATTCTCTGCTCACCTTCGAAATCGAAGTTGTTAAAGCCAATGCGCCACAAGCAGATACAATCGAATCGATCACCACTGAACCTTCAGCCTCTCATCACAAAGAGATTGCAGAAACTGAAACAAACGTGCGATGAAGATCATTCTCTACTGTCCACAGATCCCACAGAATACGGGAAACATCGTCCGCACCTGTGCTGTAACGGGATGTGATCTGTATCTTGTACGCCCCTTAGGATTCAGCACCTCCGACCGGATGTTAAAGCGCGCAGGCTTAGACTACTGGGAGGGGGTGACAGTCCGTTACCTCGATGACCTATACACATTTTTGAAAGAAACAACTGACCCTGTTTATTTCTTTTCTAGCCACTCCAACACGCCCTACACAACGGCGACCTACCCAGACAATGCCATTCTCATTTTTGGATCAGAAACCGCCGGCTTGCCCAATCGATTTCACGAAGAATGGAAGGATCATTTTTACACGATCCCGATGCGTAAATTTTTATTGCAACCCTCTCTTGCTGAAGGACAAACCGCCCCACGCAAAGAAACTCGTTGCTTAAATCTCTCTAATGCTGTTTCCATAGTGATATATGAAGCATTAAGACAACAGCAATACGCCTACGAATAACTCTATATATTATGCGTTTATTTAAAATGTCATTGACGCTCCAAATGGCGATCGCCACTGTTTTGGGGATTCTCTGCGGTCTTTTTTTTGGCGACCTCTGCAGTGTATTCAGCTCATGGGGCTCTGCCTATATCATGCTGCTCAAAGTCACTGCTGTTCCTTATTTGATTGGCGCCATTATTCATGGCGTTGGACAGCTAAGCATCACGCAAGCCAAACAAATTCTGAAAAAAGGAATCCTTTTCATCGGAATTGCCTGGGCCATTAATATCACGATCATCTATCTCGTGAACAATATGTTTCCTCGTCCTAAGTCTCCCCAGATGGCAGGATATGTCTCAATCGAAACACCCCAGCTCAACTTCGCAGAACTGCTCATTCCCGATAATATTTTTTACGATCTTTCCAATAACATCGTCCCTGCGATTGTCATCTTTTCCCTTCTGATCGGGATCTCCTTGATGTTTCTCAAGGAAAAACAGTATTTAATGAACTCCTTTCAGAACCTTGTAGATGCGCTCACCCGCATTACCTCATGGATCGCGCGCATTACCCCACTCGGTACCTTTCTCATCATCGCCAATCAAGTCGGCACGATCCAACTATCAACTATTAAGCAAGTTAGCTCATATATTATTTTGTATATTTTAGGCGTTTCGCTCATCGTCTTTTGGTTAATCCCACGCTTAACCCAAATGCTTACGGGTATCCCCTCTTACCGTTGGCTACAACAAATCTTCCCCATTCTATTACTCGCCTACACAACCAATGTCGTTATTGTCTGCTTGCCCTACATCATTGAACTGCTCAAAAAAGAAACCCAACTGCTTGATCCAAGCGATGATAAAGCCCAAAGTCAGATTCAAGGAACAGTTTCCGTCGTATTCAACCTCCCGCTCGGCTCCCTATTCATCGCGCTCTTTATCTTTTTCATCTCGATTTTTTACGCCTTCCCTCTCTCGTTAGGATCGCAACTCGAGCTCTTTGTCACGACATTTCTCACAAGTCTCGGGGCTGTTGGACTCGGCTCTTGGATTAACAGCCTGACATTTATCCTTGACTCACTCGGTCTTCCAGCAGAGGCCGTGAACATTTACCTGACCACGCTCCCCTTTACGTCTGGATTTCAATCGATGCTCTCCGTGATTGAGATCGCATCCCTTTCTCTCTTCATTACCTTAGCCTGCAGACAAATGCTCAAGCTCAACTGGTCGCGTATCCTCCGCAACAGCATTATGACCATCATTCCAGTCATCCTCATCTTCTTTGGCGTGCGTATTTTTAATCCCCTTCCTGAAATTAAAAATGAAACTAAAAGCATCTTTGAACTTAAGATCCTTTCCTCTATCCCTGTGGCATTGAGATCCACTCCTCTACAGCAAAGAATCGCAGAGGATTCCTTGGAGAGAATCTTAAGAACAAAAACCCTGCGCGTCGGATACAACCCTTCTGTCCCACCCTTTTGCTTTCCAAATATTGATGGAAATATTGTCGGTTACGACATCGCCTTTGCGTACGAGCTCGCCTACGATCTCGGCTGCAAATTAGAACTTGTTCCCATGCAATATGGAAACCTCATCAATGAGATTAACGAAGGCTACTATGACATTGCCATGTCCGCCGTCACAATCAATGAGCTTCGCCTAAAAGACATGCTCTTTACGCAACCCTACATCACCCCGCGTCTTGTCTTAGTTGTTGAAGAGAACAGCCGTAAACGCTTCTCCACGCTCGACCGAATCCATCAGTCAAAGCAGCTCAACATTGCCGTGCTCAAAGGCTCTGCTTTTGAAGAATATGCCCGTGAACGCTTTC
>JAGVMG010000021.1 GCA_020053915.1 Parachlamydiales bacterium
ATATGCTTCTGCTTTTGTCCCATGGCAATCTCCTTTGAAATGGAACCATGTTAAGCGAAAGCATGTTATATGCAAAAACTTTTTTAACTATGTACTAGATGGCATGCATTATTGATGACGACATCAATTTTTCCTTCTTTTTGAAGAATCGTTTGCACAGAATTTTCATATGACGATGACAGCTGCGCATCTTTAATCTTCATAGGTTTCCTCCGCAAAAGATTTTCAATAAAAAATTATTACCATCAATAAATTCGTTAAAACACCTCGATCTCAATAAAAAACTGTAATAAACAGAAACAAAAATTGATATTTAATTGACAAAATCAAAGAAAACAATCAGAATGGATTGAGATTTTTTAAAATAAAGGTTCTTTTTATGGCCGCATCATCTTCAAGTCCAATAACAGGCCCTGGTTCAAGATACGTTCGTAACAATGAAACTGGATCATCGAGCAGCAACGTCACAGTGTCGCCACTGTTTACATTTACAGCGGATGGGTCGATAGACCTTCCATCTACTCTATCTCCGGAAGACCTCCAGAAAGTCATTTCTCAGCTAGCCAAACAAAATCAGGAATTGACCGATCGTTTAGCTGAGAGAGATGGTACAATAAAAGAACAAAAACAACGATTTGATCTGCAAGTAATGGCCTTGAGCAGAGAAATTGAGCTTAAGAAAAGAGAAAATTTTAATTTAAGTGATGCTTTCGATGAAGAAAAAATGAAAGCGGAAAGGTATGCAAGTGGGTTGAGGGCGCGTATCCAATGCTTGGAAGAAGATGCAGGGATTGTATCTCCATCAGAAAGAGCGTTTCTAGAAGCTGATATAACACACGCTCAAACGCAATGCGATAAACTTAGAGAGCAGGTTTTGAAACTCCAAGCTCAAATTGCCCCGCATAAAATAGAAATAGGCGAACTCTCTTCTACGATCAGACAAAAAGAGGAAGAGATCGCAGAGCTGAAAAAAAGGATCTTTCATCTTGAAGAGAGAATAAAGTCTATGTTCGAACTCACACGGACATTTTATGATTCGTCCCCTTTTCTAAGATAGACAAAAATGGCTTCTTTACAGGGAAGCTGCAGATGGTGCACGACTATTCCCTGTACAGAACAAATGATAATTAAATAAGGCAATCTATTTATGGCCGCAACATCGTCTGTAGGATCCTCCTCTCATTCTCCTGTTGAATCCTTTTCCACAAGCTGGAAAGAGAATACAGAGATCCTTACCTATAGCTCTCTGGAGCGCAAAACATACAATGAGGCTTTGAGAGAAGAGCTTGTCCATCTCTCTGAAAGAGTCGATCACCTCGTGTCCCAAGTCAACTTTATTTTGCTTGAAACATGTAAAAGCAAAGCGAAGCTTAGCCGTCTCCAGATTCAGGGACCGGAGCAAATTGCGCGTCAAGAAGACGAAATCCAAGATCTAAGCAACGAAATCGTCTCGTTAAAGTCTGTTCTTCAGATCCGCTCTGAACAGGGTAGCTTAGAGCATGACAGTTTACTATCTCGCTTAAATCAATCTACGGAAATTTTATGGCAAGTACAGGCTTTCCATCATGCAGAGGTAACTAAAATCGCTCAGTTTGTAAGTGAGATTGCAAGTCTCTGTGGCGAAACAATTCCTTTTCATTGTAGCGAAATAAAATTAAGCCAGCCTGTGCAAAGAATAATCATCGATAGAGAGCCATCTCTAAGAAACTCACTGTTTGATAGACCCTATGGGCTGCTTAGTGATTCCACGACGATCCGTTATGCGATAGCTCCTGAGACACCTCTAATAGACGGCTCTCATGCAGAAGACGCTGAGAGCGCAGAGCCGCCACGTGATCTTGCGGGATGGAAGCCTAGTGAAAGCGTGGATCGTTTTTCCACAGAGGAATTGACACAATACAACACCCTCATTCATACCGCTATCCTCAAATTACAGACAGAAATCTCTCATCTCTTGGAAGAAATGGATGAAAAAAACAAAGATTTGCAGCCCATTTGTGATGAGATGAAACGTTTACAGAACCAATTAAGTACAGCTCTTCAAAAGAAAGAAGGAATCTTAAACGAATTAAAAGAAGAGCGAAGTGATCTAAAAGCGTGGATCGAGAAACTTTCAGATCGGATGGTAAAAATGCGCTTTCAGCTAGAACAAGAAATCGCTGATTGTCAGAACGAAATCGAGGCCATTCAGAATGGCACACGACAGCTTAGGGCTAGCGCAAAAGCATATCTCAACGCTTTTCATCGCGAATTACTGACAATGAAGGAGTTACTTTAATATGGCGGCTTGCTCATCTGCACCTGTCCATGGACCTGTTCTTCTTTACGACGGAGCTGGAACATGGGATGTTTCTGTCGAGCAAACACATTCCATGTTGAGCCGCTATTTTGATCCTCGAGCCATTCAACGCTTTTCTCATCTGTACAATCTTAATGCAAAAACGGCACTTGCTGTGATTCCCGGCGGATCTTTGCTAGAAATTCATGAATCGCTTGGATCGACTGCAAAAAATATCAAAGACTATGTTGAAACGGGAGGAAGGTATCTGGGGATTTGTGCAGGTGGAATCCTCATGAGTGAGTATATGCTCGGCAAACCGGCAGTCATCCCTCCTGTGAATTCCTTTGTCATTCATGATTTGTTTAGTAAGCATCTTCTCGTTCTTAAGTATGAGCCTTACATGCGGATCTGCAGCTTGGGGCTCTATCCTGGTCCCTGCATTGCACCTCATATTCAGAAGAATCTTAATAGAAGTCATCCCGATAATTTTTGTGCAGCAAAAGTACACCTGCCCTCTGAAGAAAGCCAGCCTTTTAACGTTTGCAGCTATTCAGGTCCTGTGTTTCAACAAACGACAGAAGGCACAAAAGTTCTTCTGCACTATTCTGACCCTTTGAATTATCATGTGGTCGAAGAAAAATATATCCCAGAACGCGAGGCTCTTTTCTATCAAATTAAACAAAAAATTGTTGAAGAGTCTCCTGCTGCTTGTATTTCTTACACTCGAGGAAAAGGCAAGCTTGTTCTCTCTGCAATTCATCCAGAAATCGACCCTGCCACCTTTGATGCAACAGCGTCAAAACATGATTTTCCAGCGCCTTTGCCTGAGGGCATTAGCACATCTGAATCCAGTCGCGTTAAACTTCTCGATAGCATGTTTCAAGAACTGGGCTTCTAAGAGCTCATTATTGGGGCAACTGAGATCAAATTAGACCGTTCGCTATCAAAGCTTGCCAAGCAACCACAAAATAAGAACAATAATTAAGATTGTTCCCAAAATTCCGCTTGGACCGTATCCCCAGCGAGCACTATGCGGCCACGTCGGGATAGCGCCGATAAGCAATAAGATCAGAATGACAACTAACACTGTACCTAACATAAACACTCCTTAAAAAAAAGTCTTTTCCAATAAAACAAACACATCATTCTTTAAATTACAGTTAATATATTACATTTCCCATAAAAAACAAAACCGCTTTATTATCAGCCATTTAGCATATTGAGATTTCTAATTTCAATTGAAAGAAGTATTCTTCTCCTGAAACGATTCTTGTTGTGCTATCCCTATGCGACCTGATAGAACGAGGCATTATAGCAGGAGTCTAGAATGGTTGATCAGAATCGATTTCGGTTTAAGTGGTGGGCATTGCTTGGAGTATCTTTGCTTGCCTTCACGGCCTTTCTAGATGCGACAATCGTCAACACAGCACTCCCCTTTATCCAAAGCGCCTTAAAAGCGAACATTTTACAACTTCAGTGGGTGGCAAACATCTTCACCATCATCTTAAGTATGACGATGATTGCGATTGGAAAATTTACGGATCTCTTGGGAAAAAAAGAGGTTTTTTATTTCGGGGTCGTCATTTTTGCCATCGCAGCTTTGGGAGCGGGTTTAAGTCCAACCATAGAGATGCTCATCTTGTTTAGAGGACTGCAAGCGCTCGGCGCATCGACTATTTTTATCGCATCATCCGCTTTGTTATCGGATGTTTTCCCAGAACGGGAACGGGTACGGGCAATTAGTATTTATGGCGGAGTGACAGGATTTGGGCTGATGGCAGGCCCCTTCTTAGGCGGGGTATTGATTAGCTTGCTTAGTTGGAGATGGGTCTTTTGGATTAATCTCCCTCTCATTGCAGCAGGTCTTGCGGCCTGTTCTTTTAGCCTGCGGGGCCACTCCAAGGTAAAACTCTCTGTCAAAATCGATTGGCAAGGCTTATTTCTTCTGATTTTTGGCCTCGGGACTCTGATGTATGGCATTATCGCAGCAGCACAAAGCAACTGGGCATCCATCGCAGCGTGGGCTTTTCTAGGAGCAGGTGTTGCTGCTCTCATCCTTCTGGTCATTTTGGATAAACTGCGCAAAAACCCCTTGCTTGATCTTCATATCTTCAAAGAAAAGCTCATTATCCTTGCATCTCTCAGCTGTGCTCTTGCAGGAGTTGTATCTACGGTCTTCATGTTTTTTGACCCTCTTTACTTGCGTATCCTCCGCAACTTATCTCCCTTCCTCATTGGACTTCTGATCGCAGTGATTCCAGCGGCCCAAGCGTTGATTTCCCTTGTATTTAGTCGGTCAGTGAAATTGTTCGGCGTCGCCAATCTCCTCTTATTCTCCGTCATTGCCGCATTTTTAGCGGTGGGTTTCCACCGCATGATCCAGCTCAATACTCCCCTGCTTTTTCTGATACTTCCCTTTTTTCTTTTAGGGATCAATTGGGGCTTAAGCAATGCCGCCATGATCACTGCCGTCAACCAGGTAATAGCTCCTCGCGAAATAGGAGCTGCTATTGGCACGATTGCAACGATCTGGAATATTGTGGGATCGCTTCTGCTTGCAGTCAGCACGGTGGTTTTCAATGCTGTGGAAATTAAATCCTCATTCTTACCCGCTTTTCACAGTGCGATTAATTTTAATATCCTTTTTGCAGCAATCCTGTTAGCCGCAGCTTTTTGGGTGCGCATTAAGCTGAAAAAGGCAAAACGCTGAATTACCCCCCGACAATAGCCTCTATTGTCGTTTCAAGGACGTCCTGCCAATCCTCTTTAATTCCTAAGCCGTTTAAGAGATCTTGTTTTGGCATTTCACTCAATTTTTCCAGATTTCCAATCACAGCGGCAAACCTTTCCGAATTTGTGACGGTCGGAGCCAGCTGATTTCTGACAAGAATGTCCTCATAAATTTCATGACCGAGCTCATCGATTTCATAACCGATTTGAACAGTCGGGATTCCCGCTAAAACAAATTGCGGGCCCATGCTTGTTTGATGGTACAATGCAGCATCCGCTAAGATCTGAGCTGCATCTGAAGAAAAATCAGAGACAATGATTTTATTCTGACTATATTCAAGTAACCAGGTCTCAACTTGCTGAACATCTCCATTGCTGACTTTGGCTCCCGGATGCTGCTGAAGGACGATTATCGCATCTTTAAGATCAGTTTGACCTAGATAGGAAAGAAAGGCAGGAAAAGCTTTTGAAAAATACTCTTCGTTGTTCCCGCCAAAATAAACCAAGACCTTTTGTCCTGTATCTTCAATCCCATTGTTCATCAAGAATGTTGAACGGGCCGTATCATGGTCTGATTTTCTCAATCCAGCGATCTTTTCAGCCTGACTCACGGGATAATAGCCAATTCCAAAGCGCAGTTTGTCTGCAAAATCCACTTCCTTTCCAACTTCGCCGTAAATCAGAGCTTTAGCCAGCGTCGCATTCGCAAAGAGTACTCCCTGTGCATAGTGCATAACAACAGCCGCCGTAGAAGAATAGCCTCCTGGCACAAAAGGCTCTGGATTATCGTAATAAGCAAAACGCGGAATTTCCGCAGCGTAGATACTCAATGCCTGTTGTATTTTTACATCAAACGCATGCCCTACATCTGTGATGACGATGGATGCGGTGGAGCACGTTTTAGCAATAGCCTGAGCCAAGCTATCTTCTTCGTCAGGACTCAGTTGATCTAAAGAAAAGGCAGATTTAACTTCGATATTACGATCTTGAAACTTCTTTAAGGCAGGTCCTGTGGCATGGATTTGAACATCATAGCCTTGTTTGATCAAGGTCTCTGCATAAGTTGCAAAATGATCCGCGGGGCCTCCATGGCACGCAATGAGGCATACTGTGGCTTTGGATAGAGAAACTGCCATACTAAACTCTCCTGTTTAATTTTGGAGGGGAGTTATAGCAGCAACCCGCTGTTAGGCACAAAGGATTTTAAAGACGAGCCAGCACTTGAGCGGCTTCTGCAGGGGTCCAGCGCTGCGCAGGGTCGATTTGCAATAGCTTATAGATGACATATTCCATTGAATTTTGATTTTTGGGGGGTTTAAGCCATTGATTTTGACGCAATGGTGTCTTAATCCAATGATCTGCAATCCACTGCTTTGTATTCTCTCTTCTCGCTGCTTGCCAGAATTGAAGAAGCTTTGTGCCCTTAATAAAGGAACTATCTAACTGAGGGAAAAAGAGCATCGCCAACGTCATTCCGAGTTGCCACCCATCATTTTGTTCAGTAGCATGGTGCGCTGTTTTCCTCAAAGCTTCGGGAGAAGAATACAAATCCGTCCCTATAATATGCTTATGGTATTTCTCTTCAACAGTCGCCAAGCCAAAGTCTGCGAGCCTTACCACCGCTTTTCCATTCTGCAAAAAATAGAGAAAATTCTCAGGCTTGATATCCCGATGCCGTCTTCCTTGGCTATTGAAATGTGCGACAAGGGTAGCCATTTGCTTCGCTACATCGATTCTCGAGCGCTGACTTGTTATATCCATATGTTTGCGACTAATGACATTCCATAAATGACCTTTCATCCTTTCCATGAGATAACAAGTGCGACTTTGTTTAGGATCTTTTTTAACTCGTTTAGTCACTAAACTATGAGGGACTGGACGGCAGGTGATCTCCCCTAGATCATTATGAAGATAATACTCTGCTTCATTAGCCTCTCGCGGATTCGATGAACCAATATTGACCGAACAAAATGCGGCTTTTTCTCCTGTATTTAGATTGATTGCCTTGTAGACCTTTTTAAAAGCGCCTTGCCCTAACATCTTGTCGATGATGCCCTGACCCTTGCTATCCTTCCGATTAAAGAGCACATAGACGCCAGAGGGTGTCACAAGAAGAGTTCTTGGGAGGTTCGACTCCTCTCTAAAAATAAGCTGAGCCTCTCCTGTGCGCTCGACCTCTGTCTTAATCTCATTCAACCGATTGATTACAGTCTCATTTCTCTCAAAAGCACTTAAAATCTGTGTTCCATCGCTGCCGAGGTGTTTGACAAGGTAATTCCGCGCTTTATTGTGCACATGATTTGTGAGATCTTTTTTGGCTTCAGTTAGAAAGCGTTCTAAAGAGTTGTCCGCGCGCTGCAGCAGTTCTCTAGCCTGATTGGACGTGATCCCCATTCGCTTTTTGATACTATTGATGTTCACGTAAACAGAGAGCTGATTTTGATTTACTAATGGCATCCAATTGCGATCATAGTAGATCGGTTTGCAGACATATTGAAAGAACCAAGACAAACAGCCTGTGCACCAGTGGGGAAAATCATCCATAGTCGCAATGGACACGTTTCCGAGAATGGTTTCGCGTTTTAGATCATTGGCTCGACTTCCGAGAATGGGAGGAAGTCCAGTCACTGGGCTTAAAATAAGATCAGCTGTTGTCATAATAACACCACAATTATTAACACATTATTTCTTACAACTATTATATAACAAATAGAGTTTTACGTACATTTATTAATTAAAGCAAACAAACTCAACAACAACATACGCGTAAGTCATTAATTACCAACAATTAACGAACTCTAACATTTATAAATATTTTTACATCGCAAGGCAAAACATTCCTTCACATTGAACTAATCTAAACATTCTGAAATAATTTCTTTTTAGATTTACAGGTCACATGAAAAAATACGTTTTTAAGCCCTATAGCGTCATTTATCCCGAGCTTTTTGCGAAAGAAAAGGTGCGCATCGCCTCTCTTGTCAAAGAAGCCTTTGCCATCGAGCACGTGGGAAGCACAGCCGTTCTCGGCTTGGGCGGAAAAGGAATTATTGATATCGCGATTGCTGTTCGCAAAGAGTATATGGATTTAGCAGCCAAGCAACTTCAACAGCTGGGCTATGAATACAAACCTAATTTCAGCACCGCACAGCGTTTTTATTTTGTTGTTTTCCTGCCTGACCCTGAAGAGGAAACAAGACGGTATCATATCCATCTGACCTATCCTGAAAGCTCGGAATGGAAAGAGCTGATCGGATTCAGAGACTATCTTAAGGACCATCCCGAAGAAGTGGAAGAATATGCCGCATTAAAAAAGCGCGCAGCAGAAGAAGCTAACCAAATAGGCGATCGCTACAGAAAAATCAAAGATCCGATGTTTAAAAAGATCCACGATTTGATCCAGAAAAAATCCTAGACATATCGTATAGTGGAAGCTGCCACAATAGAAGAAGCTCCCCTTCTTTGCGCACTTCAGCGCAAAGAAGGATGTCGATCTATTTTCTCGCAGCTAAAGATAGCCGCACCCAGTAACAGCCCATCAGAAGCAAATCGATGCCCACAAAAAGCCCGATTACCCAGATCGCGGAAGCTGGCCATTCTGCAAGAATCAAAAACCCGAGTAAAATAGCAGCAAAACCATTGAACACGACCCATTCCCACTGATCAAAGCGATAACGAAGCGCAGAAACCAAGCGAAACGATCCGCCAACCAAAAGAAGTGCTGAAATTAATAGACTAATGCCCGTCGCACTCTGCATCGGCTTAAAGATACAAAGAACGCCTGCAATGATGTAGAACAATCCCAGAAACAAGGAAAGGGAAAACCCGGTCCACCTTGTGGCATAACAACCATTGACGACTTGTAGGATCCCGCCTCCTACTAAAAGAAGTCCTAAAAGGATGACCGTAAATTCCGTGGCCCAGTTGGCAAATCCAATCGCCAGCACACCTAAAACGATGAGCAGAATTCCAATTGCCAGAAACCATCTCCAATATTTACGCATATCGGGAATCTCAAAGAAAAAATTAATCTCGTCTTTTTTCTTACCAAACATAGCACCACCCACATTTTTTATTCTCTTATTTTTAAAGTAACTAATTCAAGTTAATAACAAAAGATTTTTAATTAAACTAATTCAATTGAGTAGTTTTACCACAGAGGAAAAAGCCTTGTTTCCCCTCTGTGGTAAAATGAACTATTTGCGCTATAATTATGGATCCACTGGAGGCTGCTACCCAATGCTCGTCTACTCGCAAAAAATCATGCATTTTATCCATGAGATCAAACACGTTATCAAGGATGTTTTATCTCGAGAAATCGGACTCAAAGTGGGACGAGAGCGCTTTTATGATTTCAAACAAAGGGCCTCTTACCCTTTAAGAATCGTCATTTTCAACAATGCAAAGATGCTGGGATATTTTGATCCCAATTTTTACGAGCTCGGATTTCACGAGTGCTTGATGCATTCTAGCAAACAACAATTGGGGCAAGTGATCCGACATGAGCTAGCCCACTACATCACCTTTATCCAGCATGGAGAAAGAGCTCAATCTCACGGTCCTGAATTTAAGACCTTTTGCCAAGAAATGGGGTGGGGACAAGAAGTGTACCGCGCTACCACCTGCCTCGATGGAGGGATCGAGACTTTGCTAAAAGAAGAGAGCAGCGTTTTAAGAAAAGTGCAAAAGCTGATGGCGCTGACCACCAGTAACAATAAAAATGAAGCGGAAGCCGCGATGATTAAATCTCAACAGCTTCTTCTCAAACACAACCTGGAGTCTCCTCATTTTGACGATACAAATGAGGGAAAAATGTTCCTCAAACGAATCATGCAGCAAAAAAGGATCTCTGCGAAAATGCGCTGCATCGGTCAAATCCTAGAAACTTTTTTTGTGAACATTGTCTACAGCCGTTCGAGAGATTTTATCTGTCTTGAAATTTTGGGAAATGCCGTTAACGTCGAAATTGCCGAATATGTCGCAAGCGTGCTTGATTCTGATCTAGATCATCTATGGAAAAAAGCTCAACAGGAGTCTTCATTGAAAGGGACCCTCGCAAAGAACTCCTTTTTCATCGGCCTTGCCAAAGGCTACTGCAATAAAATCCGAGCTCTCAAAAGAGAGCACCACGGTGCGATCACACAGGCTCTCATGGTGATCGAAAAGAAGCTCCTCGATGCAAAAACGATGGCTTACCCGCACCTATCCTCAACTAAAAGTCAGGCAGGGTATTGTCGAGAGTCCTCTGCCCTTGGAGAGAGAATGGGAAGAGCGCTCACGATCAATCCCGCTTTAAAAAATGCGGCAAAAAATTTTAATAAACTGCTGTCGTGAGCGAAAGGATCAGCACGGATTTTTCATCGACTCCCAAAGACCCCAGGAACACTGACGCTCCCACGTTTCCCAATTTTTTCGATAATCTGGATACTCGCTCTCTTCCACCCAATGAAGCTTGCCCTCTTTGCCTACGCGATCGGGAAATCGAATCCCATTGAGGTGATCCAATTCATGCTGAAAAATGCGCGCTGTAAATCCAGAAAAATCTCTAACAAACAACATTCCGTCTCGATCAAAAGCAGTGATGCGAATTGCATCGGAACGGGAAACAATTCCCGCAACACGGCCATCAACAGAAAAACACCCCTCTCTTCCGTCAACCTCTTCTTCAGAGGACCAAATAATTTCAGGGTTAATAAAAACCATTAAGTCCCCGAGGTCTTTTCTCTCATTATCAACACCGATATCCACGATAATAATCCGCTTGGCAATTCCGATCTGTGGCGCTGCTAGGCCGATCAAAGGTCGCTTTTCTGCATCCGTTCGCTCTCCCCTTGCCACTTGCATCATCTGATCGATCATCGCTTGCGTTTCGTCAGATCGGATTTCCTCTATGGGCACTTCTGTCGCACGCATTTGCAGAAGAGGGTCACCTGGCGGTGTAAACACAGACATCGTATATTCCTCGCTATACATCGAACTTGAAATCAAACAAAAAACAAGAAAAAGCACATTTTTTTTATTCATAAGCACCATTGTTCGGGTTACAGCATATCTTAGAGATTAGCTTATTGGCAAACGTTGGCACGTGCCGCTTCAAACACATGCGCTGCGATCTGTAAATCTTGAATGCCCACACCTGTCAAGTCGGCTACAGTAATCTCTGTCTCGGAAGTGCGTCCCAGAGAAGGCGCTTGGATCAGATCGCCGAGCTCGACGACCTTGTTAGACGGAATCAGCCCCTGTTTGATTGCATAAGAGACATCGCCGATTTCGAGACACTGAGAACGACTATCCACAACGATTTTGTCTGCCTTGCAAAACAATTTGGGATCGAGTTCTTGTTTGCCAAGATCATCTGCTCCGATAGCTGTAATGTGGGTTCCTGGTCGAATCTGATCTGCAAAAAGAAGAGGGCTAGTGGACGAGGTAGTCGTTACAATCAAATTACATGCTGCTGTGAGATGATCTAGATGGGAAGCGATCTCAATCTGCCATCCGCAAAAGTCGGGATGCTGTTTTAACCGGAGTGCTTTGGCTTCTTGCCGTCCCCAGACCATCACCTTGCGACAAGTTGTTACATAGGACAATAACTTAAGCTGAAAGTAACTCTGAGCTCCTGTCCCGACAATCCCGATGCAGGAGATATTTTTCGGAGACAGATACTTTGCAGCAATACACCCCGCAGCTGCTGTGCGCATATCGGTTAAATATCCCTCATCGAGCAATACGGAAAGCAAAGCACCATTGTACTTATCGAAAAGAAGCATCACCCCATTTCCAGATGAAAGCCCCATCTTAACATTCTCAGGAAACCCCGAGGCGATTTTGACGACATAGTATCTGCCCTGTTTTGCATACCCACATTTGATGTGGCAATCTCCAGGCGGATGATCAAAAGAAAGAGAAGCAATCGGCGGGATCACAGTCTCATTTCGGCTATAGAGCACGAATCCCTCTTCGATGGCAGCGATCATTTGAGGAATCGATAAGAGCTTCTCAATCTCTGTACGCGTGAGGATTTTCATCGGATCACTTCGATTAAATACTGCTCAAAGAGCTCGAGCACCTCGCTCATATTTTTTTTGCCGAATCCAAGACGGAAGTAATTCCCAGGAAGATCAAAAACGCCTCCTGGCATAATGAGCACTCCCTTCTTTTCGACAAGGTCCTCTGCAAATTGTTCCACAGGAATTGGAAGTAAAAGCTGAATGACCGCCATCGTTCCACTTTGAGGGGGCACCCAAGAAAGAACCCCTTGATACCGGTCCATAAAAGCATGCAAAAGATTGAGATTGTGCAGCATCACTTCTCGGTTTCTTTTTAAAATCGTCTCTTTGGCCCGAAGTGCGATCAAAGCTAAAATTTCGCTTGGCGCGCTATTGCAGATCGATGTGTATAACTTATAGGAGCCCACGCGCTGTAAAAAATCGACATCACGCGTCGCAAGCCAGCCGATACGCAGCCCTGCAAGCCCAAAGGCTTTAGTCATGACATTGAGAGAAATCCCCCTCTCATAAACATCTGCAAGGGAGGGAAGGCGTTTTGTTTCGTCAATTTCTAAAAACCGGTACACCTCATCGCAAAAAATATAAGTTCCCCGTTGTTTCGCTAGCTTAACAAGCCCCTCCAAAACCTCTTTTCCCATCACAGTTCCCGTCGGATTGTGGGGGAAATTTAAAATGAGCAGTTTTGTGTTGGGACGAAACGCTTTTTCAACCTCTTCTAGCTCTAAACGCCACTGCTTTTTCGAATCGAGCATCACGCTCGTCACATCGGCGCCGAACGTTTGAGGTAATGATAATAATGATTGATAACAAGGCTCGATAACAATGACATGATCGCCCGGTTCAAGCAGCGTTCTCATCGTGCAATAAATCCCCTCTTCCGCTCCGGCAAAAGTGAGGACTTGCTTTTGATCAATCTGTGAATACAATTGGGCAATTTCTTGACGAAGCAACGGATAGCCTGGCGATTCTGTGTATCCTAAGCTTAAATTTTCCCAGAGAGCTAACGCTTCGGAATCGGCTAACGCTAAAATTTCTTGAAGCTTCCAGCTCTCTGCGTCCGAGCTACAGAATAAGTGAGGCGCTGTAAATTCATATTTCTTCCAAAACTCTTCTAACTTAAATGGAGGGAGTTGCATGATCATCCTTTAAATAATTGTAAACAGTTGCTCGGGAAATATTTAGCAGATCAGCGATGTAAGAAGCGGCATTTTTGGACTCAAATGCCCCCTCTTTCTGAAGAGCCAACAAGAGAGTTTTCTTTTCATTTTTTGCCAAAGACTCTAAGCGGAGTGCGTGCTGATTAAGATAGCTTGAAATGTAGAGATTTATTTTTTCGCGCCAATCAATTTTGAAAAGAACTTCTGGCGTTGGGCCAGCAGGCTGCATCCACTGCAAAATGAACTGATGCATCTCTTCCCATTTAGAAATATCGAGGTTAATACAAAGAAGGCCGATCGGATTTCCCGCTTCGTCTCGCAAAACAGAAGAAACAGACTTCATTTTTCGCCCATTCCAATTCATTTTAAAATAGGGGGCAAAAAGATCTGATGCGTCAGCTAAATCTTTCATTTCTCCAAGAAGCGAGGGGTCCCCTACAGCTCTTTTCGACAGGTTGTTAAAAATGACAGCGATAGAATCTGTCTTAAGATCATGGATGACGACCTCAGCATGAGGAAAGAGAAGCAGGCTGATCGCTTCTGCGACCGGCTTAAAACGCGCGAGTTGTACGTGCACTGAGACCTCCTCAAATAGACGATTTTGTCTATTTAATACATTTCAGTCCATATAAATGATAAAAACTACAGCTTGCGCATGTGCAACAGATATGGATTTTCTGCTCTTCTCAAGAACAAAAAACCATTTGAAAAAAAAGATTTCTGGAATAAAATCGTTCGCATGGCAGGATTAGTAGACAGATCATCAGCACATCTTGAATCAGATCCTTCTGCAAGAGGGCTTTGGGTCAAAGTTCCCCTTGCTGATTTCTTAAAGTCACAAGAGCAAAAGCAGCCTGTTACAACGGTTGATATCCAACACTCCCCCAAACTAATTTCACATTGTACTGAGCTCTTTAAAAAAGAAACGTCTATAAAAAAACTCTCTTGCTGTGAACTGAAAGGTCAAGAAGGAGTGGAGCTTCTCAAAACCCTTCGCACCTGTCCATTACTTCGGTCCCTTTCTTTGCGATCGCTATCGATTGAAACAGCCTCACCGCTGATTGATCTAATTAACAGCGAGTTTAGCAATCTAAAGTCATTAAAAATAGAAGATGCTCCGACAAACACTCTCTTCATGATTGAACCTGGATTAATAAACGAACGCGCGCTTCGAACCCTGACCATAGCCTATCAGGATCAACGCTATCAACCAGCACAAAGGTCCCCTCGCGCATCTATGAGCCCCCCGACGATTCCGCCTCTTAGGTTAACACCAGCTCTTAGATCCCCGCGTCAAGTGTCAACAGATGTAGAATCAAACGCATTAGCACAAATCCTTCAACTGAATCGGTCGATTCGCTCAATAAAATTATCCCGTGGAAAATTCAGAGCCATGTTCTTTAAACCCATCGCAACGGCTCTTGAAAACACCTCAGGCCTAACAACTCTTACACTGAAACACTTTGATATAGATGTAGAAACGGGAATAGCAATTGGAGAATTACTTGAACGCAACCGCTCAATAACCCAGTTAGATTTATCTTCTACCCCTATAGAAGAGAATGGACAACTAGCATTTGCCAGGTCGCTTATTTCGAACACAACGTTAACATATCTCAATCTGACGGGATTGCCACTTACAAAAAGAAGCTACACAGAATTCACAAATTCATTTCTGTACAACAACACTCTGACAAGGTTTATATTCTTATTCTACACTCCTCGCAATGAAGAACAACCAGATCATCTTTACAAACTAGTAGAAAGAAACCGATTAAATGACATCAGTCGTAGAACAAGACTAACAGAGCGTTTAATTACACATTTAATTTATGGCTCAGCTAACGCTGTTGCATAAAAAAATGCTTAAAACAACTTTAAGCATTCATCATCACATATTCTAAAGCAGCTGCAGCTTTGGGTTGGCTTTGCTTTACAGCCAGTTCTAAATAACGAATTGCCTCATCATGAGAAACTTCAACACCCATGCCTGAGTAATAACAAATCCCTAAATTGTAGAGCGCATCTTTGTGATTTTGTTCTGCTGCCAACTTAAAGAGGCGCACAGCTTCTGTTTCCGACTTGACAATCCCCTGCCCGTGCAAGAGCAAAACGCCCAAATCGTACTGGGCATCAGCAACACCCGCTTCTGCTGCGAGATAGAAATAAGCAGCTGCGCGCTCTTCAGAGACGTCGCACGCAATGCCGAGGATGAGATAGCACCCCAGCATATAGATCGCTCGAAGATGGCCTTGTTCAGCGGCAAGCTCAAAACATTTGAGAGCATTTTCATTGGATTGAGGAAGTCCCATTCCATAATGGTAACAGACGCCTAAGTTATACTGGGCTTTTGCATGGCCTAAATCGGCTGCCTGTTTTAAATAAACCACACCATTTTCATAAGACACTTCACCAAAGTCCCCTTCCATATAGGAACACGCTTGTTCGTATAAATCATCAACACTAGAGCTCTGTTCCATCATGAATCCTATGGTGAAGGCGTTTAAGGAAAGGATCAATTTTTTCTTTCTCAGCAGCGCTTAAATGATCGATAAATAGAACCCCTTGTAGATGATCATATTCATGCATAATCACACGGGCTTTCATCCCAGAGCACCGCTCTTGGACCCTCTCCCCATCTAGATTCGTGTAGTCCACGGTCACTTCTTTAGAGCGCTCAACATCGAGATGGATCGAAGGGATCGACAAACAGCCTTCCGATGAAATCCACTTGTCTTCACTAAACGCAGAAAGCACCGGATTGATAAAGACTTTGACATCCCCCCACACAATCTCTCCGCTTTCATTTTCAGTCGGCTCGCGGATAATGAATAACTGAATCGATTGATGCACCTGAGGGGCTGCCAAGCCAATTCCATCGCACCCGTCCATCGTTTCGATCATGTCGTCGACAAGTGTTTCGATTTCCTCTGAGATCTCCAGAATCGGATCCCCTTTTTTTCTAAGAATAGGGTTTCCATAGTAAGCGAGGGGCAGTATTTTGATTTGACCTGTGGTGATGAGATTGGGAACACGCCCTTCTGCAAGCTGTCCAATCCGATACATCCATTTTCCATTCACTTTATCAAAATAACTCTTCTCGGTGAATGTGGCATCTTGGCCATTTTGAGAAAGATGCGCGACGAACGTCACAGTTGCGACATCTCTCTGCTCCTTAAAATCCAAGACTTCGAGTTTTTCAAACTTGCAATGCTGCGAAAAACTGGAAAGTTTCTTTGCCCACCTAGAATAATCATCAGAGTATTGAGGACTTGCGGGATGGGTGGTTTTGATAATGTAATCGGGAAGATTAAGAGCATAGGCCGCGTAACGAGAGCGCATCAACGTGAGTGCATCAGGCGGAACCTGCCCCGCGTGAAAAGGCTGACAACAGTCCTGATAGTGCTTTCCGCTTCCGCAGGGACACTGCTTAACTTCATTTTCCATCGAAAAACTCCCTTTTTCTGCAGAGAATATACTCAAACACTAAAGAAATTGCAAGAACCCCCAACTTGTTGTAAGGTGAAAAAAAAAGGTACGTCATGAAAATAGCCTTCTTCAATGCCAAGCCCTACGATATTGAATTTTTTAATTCCGCTAACGCTTCCTTTGGGTTTGAGATCAATTACTTTGACGCCCATCTCACTCTCAAAACCTGCCCCCTTGCTGAAGGGCATCAAGCTGTGTGTACGTTTGTCAATGATCCCATCTCCAAAGAAATCATCGATGCCCTCTGTCAATTACGGGTGGGATTGATCGCCTTGCGCTCTGCGGGATACAACCACGTCGATCTCAAAGCCGCCCATCAGAAAATACCCGTCGTACGCGTTCCGCGCTACTCCCCCTTTTCTGTGGCGGAACATGCTGTAGGAATGATGCTTTGTTTGAATCGCAAGCTTCACCGCGCCTACGCAAGAACTCGGGAAAATAATTTTAGCATTGAAGGGCTCCTCGGTTTTGATATGCATGGAAAAACAGCAGGCGTCATTGGATGCGGGCAAATTGGCGCTGCCGTCGTTCAGATCTTAAAAGGCTTTGGGATGAACGTCCTTGGATACGATATCGACAAGTCTCAAGTCGAACAAGCTGGCTGCACCTTTGCAGATCTTCCCTCTCTTTACAAAACAAGCAACATCCTCACCTTGCACTGCCCTCTCACATCTGGCACACGGCACATGATCGATGCAAAAACTCTTTCATTGATCAAAGAGGGAGCCATGCTGATCAATACTGGAAGAGGCGGACTCATTGACACAACGGCTCTCATCACTGCTCTCAAATCCAAAAAATTGAGCGCGGCAGGCTTAGATGTTTACGAAGGAGAAAGCCCCTATTTTTATGAGGATCTTTCCTCCTCATTTATCCCAGATGACACTCTATCACGCCTTCAAACATTTCCCAACGTCCTCATCACTTCCCATCAGGCCTTTTTCACAAAAGAAGCTTTGCAAAATATCGCAGAGACAACGCTTGAAAACATCCGTGCCTACGCTGAGAAAAAGCCTCTCATTAACCAAATTTAGAGATTGCAAAATCCATTTGAGTTAACGCATTACCTTGAAAAAAGGAATAGCGACCTGTTAAAATTTGACATGCAACTATGTACTAGAACAAGGAAATCACAAAATGGATAGACCCGCATTAGCCCCCTTTTCTTCGAAAGCACTTGCCATTGCTGAAGGCACTATCTTTGAACACTATAAAGGCAATCGGTATAAATTTATCTCCCTCGCTCACCATAGTGAAACACTCGAAGAAATGGTCGTCTATCAGGCTCTCTACGGAGATTACGGCATCTGGGTGCGCCCTTTGAGCCTATTTTTCGGTGAAATGACAATCGATGGACAAACGCGTCCTCGATTTAAACAAATCACCTAATAGTTCCATTTCCAGAGCCTAGTACATAGTTAAAAAAGTTTTTACATATAACATGCTTTCGCTTAACATGGTTCCATTTCAAAGGAGATTGCCATGGGACAAAAGCAGAAGCATGA
>JAGVMG010000004.1 GCA_020053915.1 Parachlamydiales bacterium
GGCCGCTGTGTGCAGACACACAGCTAACTTTACGATCGTTTAGCCCCGGGGCTTTGACACAGCCGAAAGAGTAAAAACTTTCTTAACTATGTACTAGTGCTCCCGCGCTGGAATAGGTGCGCATGACGGGAAGAGGTTTGGCACCTTGAATTACCGTGTCTTGGAAGGAGAGGTTTAAGTTGCCGGTGATGACGCTGACATGATGAAATAAGCTGGGATCTTCTTCTTGGGAAAACAACTGATCCCAGTCGGCTCTTAAGAAAGATGTGAATATTAGAAATAGAATAAGGAATTGTGTCATACGCTCTCTCAATATTAAAAAGGGACCGATGCTAGGAAATTTTTTGTTTTACTGCAAGTGGTGTTGAGCATCGTTTTTGCGGGTTTTTCTAGGGGAATCTTTTTTCTTTGCATATAAATTCGAATTTGTGACATCTATCTGCTAAAGAAAGCAGCAATTGCGAGAGTAAAATCCGAGCAGTGCATCACCTAAAGGAGTCACAGCGCAGATGGTTATTGAAATGGTCAAGCGAGCTCCGAGAACGAAGAAAAAAATGCCGGCAGATGTGCATAAAGAATTAGCAGAACAAAATGCCTGCTATGTTCTGATCACTTGCGGCGAGCCTTCCGTCGATGGCAAAATGGAAGTGGAAATGACCTATCAAGGCGATGCTTCTTTAGCGGCCTATCTCATTGAAAGCGCCCAGGGCATTATCGATTCAGATGATGAAGCATTCTAATCTTCGTCATCTTTCTTCTTCTTTTTTAACACAGGTTTTTCATGTCACTATCCGTTGAAGAATTAAAACGGTGGTACGACGCGCGCCAAGAGGAGATCTTGCGCGATTTTTTCACATTTTTGAAATTTCCAAGCATTAGTGCTGATACGCATTTTGTGAAAGAAACGCTTAGCTGTGCGGAATGGGTATGTGGATATCTAAAAAAAATTGGATTGGATGCAGAGGTCTGGGAAACATCGGGCTTGCCGGTGGTGTTTGGAACGTATCTCAAAGCGGGTCCTAAGCGGCCGACGTTAATGATTTATCATCACTATGATGTGCAACCGGTCGATCCTTTAAATTTATGGCATAGCGATCCTTTTCAGCCTGAAGTGCGCGATGGCCAAGTATTTGCACGTGGCGCGCTCGATAATAAGGGACAGTGTTTTTATTCATTAACTGCCCTAAGAGCGGTGTTTGAGCTGGCGAGCTCTTTAAATCTGAACCTGAAGGTGTTTATCGAAGGGGAAGAGGAGTCGGGGAGCAGTGGAACGGCTGAAGTTTTAGAGCGGCGCAAAGCGGAGTTAAAGGCCGATCATTTACTGGTGGTTGATTTTGATCTTCCGGCCCCCAATACTCCGGGTATTACGGTGGGAATGCGGGGGATGGTTTCATTTGAATTGGAGTGTTCCAATTCGCTTATGGATTTGCATTCGGGAACGCACGGGGGAGTGGCTTTGAATCCTAACCGAGCGCTAGCGCAGATTCTTTCTCAGTTATGGGATCGTTCAGGAAAAGTGACGATTCCTCATTTTTACGACAAGGTACGTCCTCTTTCAAAAGAGCATCTGGCAGCTGTTGACATGACGTTTGATTTAGACAGCTACACGCAAAGTTTCGGGGTACACGCTTTTTGTGCGGAAGAAGGGTTGTCTTTAAAAGAATCGAATTGGTTGCGCCCGACATTAGAGATTAATGGGATGTGGGGCGGGTATACGGGTAGTGGATTTAAGACGGTCATTCCTGCCAAAGCGCATGCAAAGCTCTCCTGTCGGATTGTTCCTGATCAAGATCCTGATGAGATTGCGCGTCATTTAAAAAAACACTTGGAAGATCTTGCTCCCGAGGGGATCAAGATTAAGCTAGATTATTTGCATGGCAAGCCTGCTTTTCGAAGCACTTTTGATTCTCCGATTGTAAAATCTGCGACTTTAGCTTATGAAGAGGTATTTGGGCAGCAGTGTCGCTATTTGTTCTGTGGGGCATCGGTTCCCATTATCGTCAATTTGGCTGAGGCTACAGGGGCCGAGGTCGCCATGATTGGCATGGGATTAAGCGATGATCAGATTCACGCTCCCAATGAACATTTTGGGCTGGATCGGTTTAAGCTGGGATTTTTAACGATGGGTCGGTTAATCGAAAGATTAGCGACAAGTTAGAGGGCTATTTTATGGAACATGCGTCTCAAGAAAATCAACCGAATGCAGATCAGGGAAGAGCGCGCGATCCCTTTTTTTTAGTCGCGGTGGGCCCTAGTTTTTTAGCGTTAGCGTTGTGCGCGCTTCTTCTTTGGATTGCTCCTTTTATGACTCCTTTTGTTCTGTTAGCTGGCGGGGGCTGGCTCTTAACATGGGGTTTTAAAACAAAGGGGCTCATTCTTTCTTTTCTTTCGTTAGCAGCTGTTGCGGTTTGGCAGTTTTCTCTTCTCACGTCTCAAGTGTGGTGTTCTCTTTTCCTAGGTGCGATTGCGTTAAGCTGGATGATTTTATGGATGGGCCAGCGGGAAGTTTTTGATCGAGAGAGCGATCACAAAGAACAAATTAAGGAGCTAGATGCACTAAGAGAGCAAGCGATGAGTTTGCAGAGAATGATGGAAGCGCGACTCGAATCTCTTCAAGGGGAAACAGAGGAAAAGCTAAGCGTGCAAGAGCGCAAGACTCAAGAGTTAGCGTCTTCTTTGGAATGTGCATTGCAGGAACTCAAAAACACGCAAGGATTTGTTGAAGCTAAAGAGCATGAAAGCGAGATCTGGATGCGTCGGTGCGAGTCTCTTACACTTGAGGTTTCAGCGTTTCAAGAAAGGGAAAAAATGTTGGAAGCTGAACTTGTCATCGCACAAGGTCCAGCTAATCCCGTGGTCTCTCAAGAGAGCAATGACGAGGTGGGAGAGCAGGCGGCGAAAGATTTTCTCGAAATGCAGATGCAGTACCGCCAGCTTCAAGATCAGTTTCAGGAGAAGTCAGATCTCTTACATCAAACGCGCAAAGAGCTATTTCAAAAAGAAGGAGAGCTGATTCTGCTTTTAAAGGAGCAAGAGGATGCGATCGCTTCTCTGTGCAGAGAGGACCAAGCATTTCACGCGCATCTAGATGTGTTAGCAGAGCAGTGCCAGGAGCTGGAAAATGAGAGCGTTCATCTTGAAGCGATCATCTCGATGCTTGTGGCTCCTAAGAAACTTGCGCGTCCGCGCAAAACGGTTTCCAAAAAGAAAGCGGCTCTTCCAGATCTTTTGCAAGAAGTGATGGAGAAGAGTCAATCCTCTCAGCAGATTTCACTGCTCGATTAACACTTCTCTTAAGCAAAGCCCATGGGCAGGAGCGGTGACCCCTGCTAAGGATCTTGCTTTATTCTCAAGAATGACAGGAATCATATCCGGATTGAGCTTACCGCATCCGACGTACACAAGCGTACCGACGAGGTTGCGGACCATTTTATACAAAAAATGGTCGCCTTTGACTGTGATCTGCAGTCGTTCATGAGGGAGCTTTTCTAAAGTGATGCTCTCTAGCGTACAGAGCGGAGAGCGCGTCCAAAGCGCGCGCTCATTGCAAAATGCTGAGAAGTCGTGCGTGCCGAGCAAGTGGAGGACCGCATTCTTGATGTGTTGTAGATCGAGTGGGGTCGGCACGTGCCAGGAGAGGTGGCGGTAAAAGGGGAGCTGGAAGGGGGAGTTGCAGATCTGATAGAGGTATTCTTTTCCCCGATTGTGCAGCGTGGGGTGAAAGTCACCTGGCATCGCGCGCGCGTTTAAGATGCGGATGTCATGCGGAAGCACACCGTTTAAACTGCGCACGAGAAGCTTGAGGTCAATGGAGTTCTCGGTTTTAAAATTGACCACTTGCCCTTGTGCATGCACGCCGGCATCGGTGCGGCTGGCAGCTTGCAATTCCAGTTTTTCGCGTAAGATTTGAAACAGGGCTTTTTCGAGAGTCAATTCGATGGTGGGAGCGTCTTGGTTTTTTTGCCAGCCGGCATAGCGGGTTCCTTCGTAAGAGAGGATGAGCTTAATGTTGCGCATTTAAGTGGAGTGGCTTTGCTGGATAAATAGACGGAGCCCTTCTAAAAACATCTGGACAGAGATTAAGACTAAGATCAGTCCCATCAGTTTTTCACAGGCGATTAAGCCTTTATCACCGAGAAGTTTTTTCAATGCAGGAGAGGCGAGTAAAATCAGTGTAGAGACGGCCCAGGCGATGACAATGGCGGAGACGGTGATCCATTCGCTGCGCTCCTGGTAAGAATAGAGCATGACAGCGGCAAGCACCGCAGGGCCTGCAACCATGGGAATGGCTAAGGGCACAATAAAAGGTTCTTTATCTGGGGAGATATCAAGTTCTGGGTCTTTGTGAGCGGGAAAAATCATGCGAATGGCGATGATAAAGAGGATCATCCCCCCAGACACGAGCAATGTCGATTGTTGGACGTTGAGCAGTTCGAGAAGGAAATTGCCTAAGAAATTAAAGGCGATGATGATCACAAGAGCGATGATGAGCTCGCGGAAGATAATGACCCGCTGACGTTTGGGATCGATATCTTTTAAAACAGCGACAAAAATCGGGACGTTGCCGAGCGGATCCATCAATAGGAAGAGAGCAAATGCCACACTTAAGATTTGTAGAAGAGTTTCCATACTTAATACAGATAATAATAAATAAAGGTGTTTTAATCAAAAAGATTCGAGCTCTATGATCTCCCAGAGCTGATTTAAAAACTTAATTTGATTTTTCCGGAGAAAGGGAAGAAATAAAAGAAAGTCCTCGTTTTTGGCAAATGCGGCCTGGGTCCAGTTCGCAGATCCCATAATCAGAGTATGCTGGTCGATGAGGGCCCATTTGTGATGGAGGAGTTCTTGTCCGCGGCTGAGCAGAAGGGGGATGTGGGCTTTCTCGAGAAGGTCAACGACTTTTCGGCTTGCGCCGCGTGCAGTGTAGAGGTCGAGTGCCACTTGTACAAAGACCCCTCGCTCATGGGCGCGGACCAGAGCATCGGCAATCGCGGGATGGGTTAAGGTGTACATGGCGAGCTTGATCGAGAGCTGCGCGTCGTCGATCTGAGCGATCAGCTGACTCAAGGCATTTTGCTTTTCCTTGGGGAGGAGGAAGAGCTCAGCGGGTCGTTCTTCAATCTCAAAAATGAAATGGGAGCCTGTTTCTCGTTTCAAAAATTGAGCCAGTGGCGGGCTATAGAGGCCGACAAGGAGATTGTTGTGGTGCTTAAGCGAGGAGGGGGTGAGGTTGGCGGTGCCTAAAAAGACGGTGGTGTCATCGATTGCGACAATTTTGCGGTGCATCAGTCCTTTGGAAGCATAGGGAAGTGCTTGGGGGAGGAGCTTACGCAGGTTGGCGGAGGCTGATTTGTCGTAGCGGATCTGCAAGGAAAGGTCTTGGGAGGCTTTTTTCTGGAGAAGAGCGATGATTTCTGGATCGGTGATCCCATACATCATGATGTACAATGAGGAGTGTGCGCGTTTTAAGGCTGTGCACAAGGTGAGTTTGATGTCTTGGCGGCTTTGATTCGAATAAAAAAGCAGTGGATTTCTATGACTGGGAAGCGGAGGAGAGGTGGCGGAAACAAAAAGCCACGCACAGCTCGAGAATATCCCGCCAAGAAGAAGGCAGAAGATCCAGGAGCGCAGCGTGGCTTTGGGAACGTTTAATCGAAAGAAAGCTAGACTTTTTCGCCTTTCGCGCGTAGTTGACGCACGATCGTTGGAAGACCGACTTTATCGATGGTGCGCATTGCACCTGTGCACAGTTTCAATGTGATGAATCTGTTTTCGTCCGCGAACCAAAATCGTTTTTTCACGAGGTTTGGCCGAAAGCGGCGTTTTGTAATTCCTGTGACTTTAAGACCGATCCCTTTTTTCTTTTTAGCAATCCCGCGGATAGCATAGCTATTGCCACGGACAGGGACTTTGCCGGTCACTTGACATCTCTTAGACATGTTCGACTCCGGTTTTCACGCATATGAGGGATGATCTTACCAGCTTAAATCTTATTGAACAAGAATATTTGGTGCGTGTAAGTTAAAAATTAAATTATTACTCGTTTGTACGAAGGGGATTTGTGGAAGAACTGTACGCTGATTATGTTGTTATCGGCACTGGTCCTGCAGGGCAAAAGGGGGCGATCCAGGCGGCAAAGCTTGGGAAATCGGTCATCGTCGTTGAGAAAGAGGCGCATCCAGGCGGTGCTTCTTTGAACTCGGGGACGCTGCCGTCTAAATCTTTACGGGAGGCGATTCTCGATTTGACCGACTTCTATCAAAGAAGTTTTTACGGTCAAAACCGGCCATTGCGCGAGGTGTCGATTAACGATCTTAACTATCGGCTGCACCGCATCTTAGAAGAAGAGCGCAAAATGCTCTTAAGGCAGTTTGAGAAGAACAGGATCCGTTTGGTGCAAGGTTCTGCCCGTTTTCAAGATGAAAATCATGTGGTGATTTTAGATCCCACCCAAAAAGCGATTGCACGGATCACTGCCGATTATTTTTTGATTGCGACAGGCTCTAAGCCGCGCAATCCCAATAATGTCCCTTTCGACAATGAAACGATCTTAGACTCGACACGTCTTCTTGCGATCGATCATTTGCCGAAAACTTTGATTGTGTTGGGAGGGGGGATCATCGGATCGGAGTATGCGAGTTTTTTTGCAGCGCTTGGCACAGAGGTCACTGTCATTGATAAGCGAGACCACTTGCTTCCATTACTCGATCATGAGATCGGTTTGCATTTGCAAAAGGCGCTCAGCACGCTGGGACTTCAAGTGATGGGAAATAAAGAGCCAGATAAAATTATCCGCACAAAAGAAGGGGTCGAGGTGCGTTGCAAGGACGGAACGACGCTCCATGCTGAGATGCTGTTATATGCGTTAGGAAGAGAGGCGAATGTCGATCAATTGCAAGTGGACAATGTTGGGATCTCTGTCGATCGGACAGGATACATTCCGGTGAACGCACTCTTTCAGACCATTGTTCCCAATATCTATGCAGCGGGAGATGTCATTGGAGCTCCGGCTCTCGCATCGACGAGCATGGAGCAGGGGCGTCTTGCTGCGCGCCATGCCTTCGGGGCACAGACTCACCACTTCCCGACTTTTTATCCAATCGGAATTTATACCATTCCAGAAATTTCTTCCTGTGGCTATACTGAAGAACAGCTCAAAGAACTCGGCTTTCGGTATGAAATTGGGAGAGCCTACTATTATGAAATCGCTCGCAACCAGATCGTCGGTAATGATCCGGGGATGTTTAAGCTTCTGTTTCACGCCGATACGCTGGAAATCCTCGGGATCCATATTATTGGGCGGGCTGCAACAGAAGTGATTCACATTGGGCAGGTCGCAATGAGCTTTAACGCACGGATCGACTACTTTATCGATCAGGTGTTCAATTATCCGACGTATGCCGAAGGCTATCGGATCGCTGCATTAAATGGATTTAACAAAGTTAAGCATAGAAAATAGGTCAGCTGCGCATGGCAATTTACGATATTTCTGAAGTTGAAAAACAGGCAACCCCGCACACAGCTTCCTCCGAGCCTCTCGAAGAGGCGGAGATTTCAAACGAGCCTCCCATTTCAGCGCCTTCGTTCTGCAAAGATCGTTTTTTTTCTTCGCTCACCGCGCGGCTATTTTTTCTGATTCTGTTATGTGCAGACTTGCTTTGGGCGGTTTACTCTTTTGTGCTTTGGGGCGTGACCTCTCTGTTGTGTTTGGTTACTGCATTTAAAGTGCCTGGAATTTTCGATTTTTGCGCCCGCAGGTGGCTATCGGTGCGGCGCTCGCTTATCTGTGGTGTGTCTTTGTTCATCACGCTCTTTAGTCCCTCTTTCGGGATCATGATCGCCTGCACTTACTTCTTGATGTACGACAAGTCGGGCATCGAAGAGGTCGTGCCGAGCTCTTTACAGTCGCAATTCAAAGAATTCTTTAAGGCCTAAACTTAATGCTCGAGTATTTGGTTTAGCTGTTCATCGAAGTAAGGCACTAGCTCGGGGTAGTGTTTTTTCAACCATCTTCCTAAGCGTTGCGTTTTGAACAAAATTTCTTTTTTGTAGACAGGGGAGCGCTTGATCTCAGGATCATAGACAAATGAGCTTAAGTCGAGGGCAATGGCTTTGTTATTCACAAACCCGAAGTTTTCGTAGAGCTTTTGATCGAGATCGCGGATCCCCTGTTTGGAGAAGGTGAGGAGGCAGTCGAGAAGCTGATTGATCGCGCGTTTGGCGCCGCTGAGATCATTACGAGAATGGAACAGTTCTAGGTAATCAAAGAGGAGCTCTGCGCGCTCCTGTACCACGAATTCTGTACGGTCGAGATCAATCTCATGACGGACGCCGATCTTGTCATAGAGAGTGACTTTTTTGTGCAGGCCCTCTGTTTTGTTGAGGTGGACGTAGAGGAGGCCTGTGAGTTCTTTGAGGTGTCGATAGAGAAGGGTGCAACTTGTGAAATTAAATTCTTGGAAGTAGCGTGTTTGAGAGGAGATTTGTTGGCTGCGAAATAAAAGCTTCGGCCAGTGGAAATTTTTTAAGATGTGGGGAAGTGAGAGGTGTTCGTGGTTGTAGAATTTTAAGATGGTTTTTCCATCGGCGCCTAAAAAGGCGTAACACCAGCCGCCGCTGTTAAGAAAGGTGAAGGGTTGATCGAGCCTTGCGTGCATCTCTTGCATTTGCTCTTTGGAAAGGGGGTCGACTTCCCAGCGGGGGTCGTTGGGAAGATCGGAGAGCAGGGAATAATAGCGAAACCCATGCGTTTGCTTGTTGCAAAAGAGAAAAAGAGCGATGCCGATGCCAAGAGCGCTGATGATTTTGAGTAATGTTCTCGTCACTTGCCTCCATTTGTGTGAAAGGCAATTTGATCCGGCTGGGAGCCCACTGTCAAACTGACCTGTGCCTGCGATTTGATGTCTCCTTTGAGCACCGCTGTCGATAGCATGTTCACTACTTTTTGCTGGATCAGCCGTTTTAAGGGACGCGCACCGTAGTAAGGATCGTATCCTTCTTCAGCAAGAAGGTGAAGCACCGATGGATCACAAGAAAGCGCAATCGAGCGCTCTTGTAGGCGTTCTTTGATTCGTTCGAGTTGAATGGAGACGATTTTTTCCATGTCTTTTTCCTGTAGAGGAAGGAAGGGGAGGATGTCGTCTAAGCGGTTCAAGAATTCGGGGCGGAAATGAGCTTTTAAGATCGGCTCCACGATGTTAAGAATCGATTCTTTTGTCCATTCTTTGGTATGAGAGCGGATCTTTTCTAGGAGCTGTTCGGAGCCGAGGTTGGAGGTCATGATGAAGAGCGCATTTTTGCAATTGATCGTGCGTCCTTTGCTATCGGTGATCCGTCCGTCGTCGAAAATTTGCAAGAGGATGTTGAAGACGTCATGATGAGCTTTTTCTACTTCGTCAAAGAGGACGACGGCATAGGGGCGGCGGCGGAGCGCTTCTGTGAGCTGGCCTCCTTCATCATAGCCGACATATCCGGGAGGGGATCCGATGAGCTTGGCGACGCTGTGCTTTTCCATATATTCGGACATGTCGATCCGGATGATCGCATCTTCCTGGTTAAAGAGTTGATCGGCAAGCGCTTTGGCAAGCTCTGTTTTTCCCACGCCGGTAGGTCCCACAAAAAGGAAGACGCCGACAGGACGAGCAGGGTCGTTGAGTCCTGCGCGCGATCTTCGGATCGCTTCGCTGACAGCTGCGATGGCAATGGGTTGACCGACGACGCGTTGAGAAAGGGTCTTTTCTAATTCGAGAAGGCGCGTAGCTTCCCCTTCGAGCATCTTCTGCACAGGAATGCCAGTCCATTTGGCGACGATCTGGGCAATCAATGACTCATCGACCTCTTCTTGCAGGAGGCGATGGGATTTGTCGTTGAGAGTTTGTTGAGCGTCTTCGAGTTCTTTTTGCATTTTGGGGATGGCATCATAGCGCAGCTTGGCAACTTTGTTATAATCGGCAGCGCGCTCGGCTTCTTCTTCTTGAAAACGGAGGGTTTCTAAAGAGTTTTTCTTTTCTTTGAGAGACTCGATCAGTTTTTTTTCTTGATTCCATTTTTCCCGTAGGAGCGCAAGCTCTTCTTTCAGTTTTCCAATGTGCACATTCAACTTTTCTGCTTCGGTAGTAGCCGTTGGAGACTCTTCTCTTTTGAGCGCTTCTTGTTTGACAATGAGGCTGGATAGTTCTCGTTCTTTAATGTCGATAGGGAGAGGAAGGCTGCCAATCTGCATCCGGATCATGCTGGCGGCCTCGTCGATTAAGTCGATCGCTTTGTCGGGCAACCGTCGGTCGGTGATGTAGCGATTGGAAAGGAAAACAGCCGCATGGAGCGCTCCTTCTGTGATATGCACTCCATGGAAAATTTCATAGCGTTCGCGCAGTCCTCGCAAAATAGCGATCGCATCTTCGACGCTCGGTTCGGAGACTAAGACGGTTTGAAATCTGCGCTCTAAGGCAGGATCTTTTTCGATGTATTTTTTATATTCATTGAGCGTGGTTGCGCCAATGCAATGCAGTGTTCCTCGCGCTAGAGCGGGTTTGAGCAAGTTCGCCGCATCCATGGCTCCATCTGTTGCGCCGGCTCCCACGAGCGTATGTACTTCATCGATGAACAGCAGAATTTCACCGTCTGCAGCCTCGATCTCTTTTAAAATCCCTTTTAGCCGCTCTTCAAATTCTCCGCGGAACTTTGTTCCCGCGATCAAGCTTCCCATGTCGAGGACAAAAAGCTGTTTGCCTTTTAAAGAATCGGGGACATCTCCTTGGAGGATGCGCAGGGCGAGGCCTTCTGCGATTGCTGTCTTTCCCACTCCGGGCTCGCCGATAAGAAGAGGGTTGTTTTTCGTGCGGCGGCTCAAAACCTGGATTGTGCGCCTAATTTCTTCGTCTCTTCCGATAACAGGATCGAGTTTTCCCGCTTTGGCGAGATGGGTCAGATTTTTACAGTATTTTTCTAAGGCTTGTAGAGAGGATTCAGCTGTGGATGAGTCCATTGTTGTTGTTCCTCGTATCTGTTGAATGCGTGCTTGAAGTTCTTGTAAAGAAAGGGGACAGGCTTTTTTCCATGAGGCAAACGAGTCTTGTCCAGATTTCCAGAAGGCATAGAAAAAGTGATCGCTGCTTAAGTACGCATCGTTCCACTGCTTGGCGATCGCTTGCGCCTCTATGATTTTTTGTTGAAGCGAGTGGGCCACTTGCGGCGGTTGGTCTGTCCCGCTAAAGGTGGGGAGTTTGCGCAAAGTGTTCTCAAGCTTAAGGATTAAAGCGCGCGGATCGAGATTGAGGGAGGTTGCTAGCGTGCTAAAATACCCTTGAGGGTTCTCTAAAAAGGCCAAGAGAAGGTGGTTGTCTGAGACTTCTGTATGTTTTTGGCTTTCCGCATCGTTAAATGCTTTTTCCAAAGCGTGTTGAACAGGTTCTGTAAATTGTGGTGTCATGAAAATGCCTCCTGATTGACGGGAGATTCCTTCCATGACAAATATTAGCGGTTTTCAGAGCTAAAGTCAAGACTGCTTAGGGGGCGGTGCAACTACCTTAGGAGGGGATGAAGGCGCTGGATTAGCAGGGGGTGTGGTTTCTTGAGGTTCATTTGAGGAAGGAGCTGTTTGCTGAGGGAGTGTGGGGGATGGGGTTTCTTCTGGCTGAGGCGCAGGGGCGATGCTAGTTGCTGTTTTTGCGCGCACAGAGACTTTTGTGTTTAAATTTGTAAGTAGCGTGGGGTAATTGGGATTTCCGCTATCTCCTGTTTGAACAGGAAAAGGAGTCACCCAGGTCGCTGTAATTGAATAATCACTTGGATCAATATCCCAGAGTGTTTCATCAGAGAGGCGCAGCTGTTTTCCGTTGTTGATATTGATCGAAAGGGTCAGAGAAGAGACTTCGGGTGTTTTTACCGTCTCGGTTTTAAGGACAAAGGTGTCATTGAGCCACGTTTCTAGAACCCGTTTCTGCTTAGGCGAGAGATCTTCGATCCCGGCTTTTTGCTGTAGGTTTTTGTCCATGACGTCATCGAGGAGGATTTCCGCAAAGCCTGAGCTGCAGCTCAAAAGGGCAATGGCTGTTGTGATGTAACTTAGGTAACTGGACATGGGCTTATTTCCTCGCATGATCATGTTCTCTTTCGTAGGGGTCTTAATGTGCATCATGGCAAACGAGCGGTTTGTTGAGTAGAATTTTCTTTAAGCGACAATCATTCTGTTGTCGCATTCATTTGATTTGCACGTTTAAATTTTTGTTTATTATTAAATTGGTGTAGATTGTGTGTTTTAGTTTAAGTTAATTATCGATTAGTTGTGATTTGCTTAATTTAATTAGATAATAAATCGATTATCGTGTTATTATTTCCGAATCAAAATATAAACAATCATTTAAAAAGGAAGGGTGGTTAACATGGGAAAAATTAACAACTTCATCAATTTGGACCACAGCAATCTATTGATTGCACCATTTTTCGATGGACTCACTAATCTGGGAAAAGCCTGTTCTCCCTGTGCCTCCAAGCTCATCCATAACAATGCGGCGCATTCTACCGATTCAAAACCTCTTTCTTTGACAGACCGAGCGCTTCACTTTGTTGGGGGTGTGACCCTTTTGATTCCAGTGGTCAATCTTGTCGCTTACTATGCGATTCGTGAGTGTGCGACAGAGATCGTTCCTGAAAGTCCGGCTCTTTCACATCCTGTTTCGTCTCCTAAAACACCTGTCCTTCCACAAAAACCAGTTCCCGTTAAAACTCCCCCTGTTAAAGCAACTCCTGTTCCGGTCACGACAGCAAGTGTTCTTCCCTATCGCTGGGTGCAAGGAAAGCTTGAGTTCTTGCTGGGAAAAGAAAACAAACGCACTGATGAGCATTCTTGGAGTGCTTTCGGTGGCACGCACTACTTGTTCCAAACACCAAGAGATATCGCCGCTCAGAAGTCTTTTGAAGAGGGAAGAGGTCTTTTAGGAACCGCTTATGAAATCAATCACCGGTTGCAATCGTCTCGATTTGTCAACGATGGCCGCCATACGCTGTATTTAATGGAGGTCAATTCAAAAGTCGACAATGAAGCGTTTCAAAAAGCGTCGACGGAATCGCGATCGAAAAAAACAGAGATTGCTTGGGTTCCTGCATCGATCTTTTTTCCTGCGAAGAAAACGGAGGCGTCCGCTTCTGCACAAAAAAGACTGCGCCGTTGTTTCACAAAAACGATGCGTCTTCCTCAAACCAAAAAAGTGGTGACCGAATTGATGATGAAAGGACCTGTTTCTTTTCAACGCTCGATCGCGCCACATCCTCCTAAACGCGTTCCCCAAAAACGTCCACCACAACAAATTAATGTTTACGGAGGCGGTGGCGGTGGGTATGCAACGCCTCACAAAACAGATAGAGAGCAGACGCTGGATCTTGCGCTTGGAGCGGTGGCATTAGGGGGCGCTGTATCAACAGCTGTGCTTGGCGGCGGACTAGTACATAGTTAAAAAAGTTTTTGCTCCTTGGGCTGATGTGAAAGCTCCCGCGGCTAAGCGATCGTAAAGGCCGCTGTGTGCAGACACACAGCTAACTTTACGATCGTTTAGCCCCGGGGCTTTGAC
>JAGVMG010000013.1 GCA_020053915.1 Parachlamydiales bacterium
ACGTGATGCATAGCTACTCCTAAGTTTGCTAGACCTAGGGAGATATAATTCACGCTCGACGAGTTCTTTTCATCACATTAAATTTTGTCCTGTACAGAGGTAAAAGTGGTGTAAACACGTGTTAATTCTTTTATGTTGAGTGCTTTGCGATTCTAAGTGATTAGACGAAAACAAGAGTGTTTTTCAGAGATGTATGTGTAATTATCTGTAAATTAATGAGTTAAGCAACGCCACGATCCCAAAAAGGAAGATTAGCCCCCCTGCCGTGCGGTTGATCCAGCGCATCAGGGATGCATTCACGCGTTTGCGAAACAAGGTCACGAGCTCAGCCAAGAAAAGCCACCAGGCTAAGGATCCGAAAAAAACGCCAATGACGAGCTTACTGGCTTGGCCATAATCATTGGAGCCGATGGTGAGGCCGAGCCCTGCGAAGATGGCCATGAATGAGAGGATCGTCATGGGATTGGTGAGGGTAAGTGCAAATGTCGAAGAGAAGTCGCGTGCTAAGTGTCCTGGCTGCGCAGAAGTATTTGTGGGCTCTGGTTTTTCCAAAAAGGTCTTGAGACCAAGGTAGATTAAGAAAAGGCCGCCACCGAGTTTAAAATACGTTTGGTAGTTAAGGAGAAATGAGGAAAGACTTGTAAGACTAAAAGCGGCAATGATTCCGTAGATGGCGTCAGCGGCTGCAGCACCAAGGCCGCTGAACATCCCCGACAATCTTCCAGAGCGCAAGGTGCGTTTAATGCACAAGATGCCAATTGGCCCCACCGGAGCTGCGATACACAGTCCAAGGATGAGGCCTTTGAGCAAAAATGACATTAGACTTCGACGCTTTCTGCAGCAGTGGCGCCGATCGCGGTTCCTTCTTTAATGGGTAAATCTTTGCCTTCGGCAATCTTTTCGAGGATGGCTTTTTCGATCTCGTCGACGAGCTTGGGGTTTTTCTTCAACTCTTCGCGCACAGCTTCACGCCCTTGTCCAAGACGGTTGCCGTTGTAGCTGAACCATGTGCCTTTTTTATCGATGATCGCCATGTCGACACCGAGGTCAATGATCGATCCAATGCGGGAAATCCCTTCGTTAAAGAGGATATCGAATTCGGCTGCGCGAAACGGAGGCGCCATCTTATTTTTGACGACTTTGACTTTGACGCGGTTGCCCACTTCAGTGCCATCTCCGCCTTTGATGCCGCCGATGCGGCGGATATCCATGCGGATCGAGGCGTAGAATTTAAGGGCGCGTCCCCCTGTTGTGGTCTCTGGGTTGCCGAACATCACGCCAATCTTTTCGCGGATCTGGTTGATGAAGACGCAGCAGGTATTGCTTTTAGCAAGCGTAGAGGTGAGTTTTCTCAGTGCCTGAGACATCATCCGCGCTTGCAGGCCCATAAACGAATCGCCGATCTCTCCTTCGAGCTCATTTTTCGGAACGAGAGCTGCAACGGAGTCGATGATGATCACTTCGACGGCTCCTGAGCGCGCTAGTGTCTCTGCGATGTTGAGCGCGTCTTCTCCAGAATCAGGTTGGCTGATGAGTAGCTCATCGAGATTCACCCCAATTTTTGCTGCATAGCCGGGATCGAGCGCGTGTTCCGCGTCGATATAAGCGCAGAGACCGCCGTTTTTCTGAGCGCTGGCGACAATGTGAGTAGCAAGTGTCGATTTACCTGAAGACTCTGGGCCGTAGATCTCGACGATTCTGCCGCGAGGAACGCCGCCGATGCCGAGCGCGATGTCGAGCGTGATGGCGCCTGTCTTAATCGAGCTAATTTCGCGTGCAGCGGAATGTTTGCCGAGGGTCATGATCGAGCCTTCGCCAAATTGCTTTTCGATGTGGGAAATGGCAAGTTCTAATGCTTTTTTCTTAGCGTTATCGGACATGGAGCACCCTCGTGTTGTTGTTAGTCCTAGATTGAGGCTTGGGAGTGCTTTGAGTCAAGCACTGAATTTGTGACGGATTGTGAGTCGCTGCATGCCTTGATTTACGACCAAAAAACAGAAAAAGTTCATTTGATTTTAAGAAACTAAGCTTAATATTTATCGTTTTTATGTGATTTAATTGTAAAGATACTTGATGCAAGCTCTTTAAAATAAGTGAGTTGAGTTGTTCTCCTTGCTTTTCGACCATAAATATGATAATATTACCTTGTAATTTGACATTGTGAGGACCATGTTTAAGCGGCTGATCGACTGGCATCTAGAGAAATGGAGACACCATAAATACCGCAAACCCTTGCTGCTCCGGGGGGCTCGTCAGGTGGGAAAAACCCATGCCGTCAGACAATTGGGTAAGCGGTTTAATCGTCTGATCGAGATTAATTTCGAACTTGCAAAAGATGCGCGCCTGATTTTTGAGAAGGATTTAAGACCGGAGAGAATTTTAAGGGAACTAGCAGTGTATGCAGGTTCTAAAATTATCCCGGGAGAAACGCTGCTATTTTTTGATGAGATTCAAGAAGCTCCTCAGGCAATTATCGCCCTTCGTTATTTTTACGAACACATCCCGGAATTACATGTGATCGCTGCAGGCTCCCTATTTGACTTTGCACTAGAAAAAGTAGGCCTCCCCGTGGGCCGTGTGTCGAGCATGTATATGTATCCGATGTCCTTTATGGAGTATCTCGTCGCTAGTGGTAATACCGTAGCTGTAGAGGCTATTTTGGGAAATGACCAACGGAGTGCGTTTTCAGAGCCTATTCATCAATCACTGATGAACCTAGTGGGTGAATATTTGGCAATTGGAGGAATGCCAGAAGCTGTGGCCAAATGGGTGGAGGAGAAAAATCCTCTAGAAGCCTTTCAAGTTCAACATAATTTAATCGCGTCGTATCGACAGGATTTTGAAAAATATGCGACTAAGACTCAAATGGAGTTTGTTGAGACGTTATTTCGACAAATTCCCCACATGACTGGAGAAGAATTTCAATATAAAAACATTCATGGCGAGTTTAGAAAAAGAGAATTAGCTCCCTGTCTTGATTTACTCTGTAAAGCTAATGTCGTTCACAAGATCCATCATAGCGCAGGCAATGGGATTCCTTTAGGAGCGGAAGTGAATACTGAGTGGTTTAAGTTAATTTTAGTAGATGTCGCACTTTGCCAGGCTGCGCTGGGTTTTGACTTGTCGACCTGGTTTTCTCAGCCCGGTAACGAGTTTGTTAACCGTGGCTCGGTTGCAGAGGCTTTTGTTGGGCAAGAACTTCTCTGCTATTCTCATCCTCATCAAAAAGCTGATCTCTACTTTTGGAAACGGCAAGCAAGAAGTAGTACTGCAGAAGTTGACTTTCTCTATGAATATAACCGAGAAATTCTCCCGATTGAAGTGAAAAGTGGTGATGGTAGAACGCTAAAAAGCATGCAGATGTTTTTAGAAGCACATCCAAATACTGCCTGTGGGATCCGCTTTTCGTCTCAAAATTTTTCCCAGTGGGCAAAGATTGATTCTAGACCTCTCTATGACGTCTGTTCTTTAGCTCATGAAGAGCAAAGGGCGGCGCTTGAGTCGTTGGTACTCCCTTGAACCAGGATAGATTTATAAAACAATACATTCTTTGGGTTGAAAATTATTCGTTTTAGACGCGTGTTGTTATTAGCCTTAAATTGAGGCTTGATTGTGCCTTGAGTCAAATACTGAATTAAGGATCTGCTCTACTCGTTGAGGTATGTAAAATTCTCATCGTGTTTTACCAAGGATGAGTAAGTAAGTGCGCACATTCTGCGTTTATTCATCCATAGGTTGCAATCTGTGATGAGATAGTAGGGGATCCGAGCGGTTACAGAACGGATCAAATCTGCAAGGCTTCCCTGATTGGCAATGACCGGCAGAGAGGGATTTGGAGGAGGGGCTGGTGGAGTCGGTGGTGTGGGAGGAATAGGATTGCCGTTGTTCTTATAATAGAACTTAAATGAAGCGCCTCCGTAAGAGCCGCTTGGATAATAGGTGTCCCACTCTTCGGTAGGCGAATCGACAAATTCTGGACCTGGGGAATACATTTGCCCGTTGATGGTCGATCCTGTAGGGACGTTGTTTTGTGACTGGGTGGCTGTGTAGATTTTAAGGTTGCCAGTTGCGATGAGGGTCGATCCGAAGATAAATGCGCCAGGACCGATGCTAGGCGCAGTGGGAAAGAGGTTGTCGACGACGATGGTGAGATCTCCTGCGGGGTTAGTGATGATCGCCTCTCCAAATCCCATGACGCCCTGGAGGGAGCAGTTGACGCCTGCAGTCAAAAGCTCTGTTCCAGCTCCAAAAATGGTGGTCATGCTTTGTCCGCCGGGACCGATCTGAGCTCTAGAAGAGGTGGCAGCTGTTCCGCCGTTTAAGGTGATCGAGCCTAGATTGTTGATTGTAATGTCGCCCGTGAGTGTTGAGCTTTGGCTGATTTGGTCGATATGGCCGATCTGCGCAAAGCCTTGTGTTCCAGCTCCCGCATTAGCGCCTTGCAATGTGACATCCCCCATGACAAAAGGGAAGTTGATGTAACCGCTCAAAGAAGAAACGGCATTACCGGGCAGGCCGTGGCCGATGGCAGCAAAGCTGTTTGTATCTGTAGCAGTGAGAGTGACATTGCCATCGATCATCCCAAAGAGGATTTGAGCATCTTCGATGGTTTGGAAGGATCCGATATGAGCGGTAGCATTGAGTCCAGATCCGCTAGTGAGAGTTAAGTCTCTACCGATTATACCGAAAAGAAGCGAGGAAGTGGGGCCTGTAGGATGGATCCCAGCTTCTGCACCAGAACCTGTACCGCCGGTTAAAATAAGATCTCTTCCAATAGTAAAG
>JAGVMG010000005.1 GCA_020053915.1 Parachlamydiales bacterium
AGGTGATTGCGGATGTCGTTTTTCGTGAGGTCTGCTTCGTGCTCGAGCGCGGATAGTTCCGCAGACATCTTCGCGATTTTATCTAAGTCTCTTTTCGAAAGAATGCTAAAAATCGCGCTTAGCTTCTCGATGCAATTGGCCACTTTTTTCATGTGGCTTTGCAGAGGGGCAAAAGGAGATTTTCCAAAGAGGCGCGCAATGTTTAGCATAATACCAGGATCCGTCTGATGTTTCGATCACTATAGATTAGAAAATACTTCTTGTCAATTAGAGAGCGGAATGCAAATAAATATTTGATCCGTTATGGGTGATAGAGAACACTAAAACACGGAGTTTACCGATGTCAAATGTGCCAATTAATCCATCCGATTCGGACCCTTCAATCAATCCTTACCCTGTCTCAGGAAGTGCCGCTTCAGGGGATGCTTCCGCGCCTCCAGCTGCGAATTCTTCCGTAGTGTATGCTGGAATGGATCTTGTATGCGTGCTTGGGGACATGCTTAATGAGAATCTTGCAGCCGGACAAAATTCTAGTACATAGTTAAAAAAGTTTTTACATATAATATGCTTCTGTTTTTGTCCCATGGCAATCTCCTTTGAAATGGAACCATGTTAAGCGAAAGCATGTTATATGCAAAAACTTTTTTAACTATGTACTAGTGTGAATCCGTTGGAAGCTAATGTGTTAGCTCAGGCAGTTCTCAATTTTAATAGTGCATACACCTCTCAATACGGAGCTGCTCCTACTTCCGGATCTTCTACTAATTGGGCTCAGCAAATGGAGTATGATCGCACGCAACCTCCAGCCAGTCTATCGATTGATGTACTAAATCTCATGAGCGCAATTGGACAAGCAGCTCCTACATCGTCTCAAGGTTTAAATGGGGTTGCTACCGCGATTAATAACATTGTTTCAGGCTTAGATGCCATGGGATCCCCGCTCGATCCAGCGGAACAGATCTTGCTTTGGACTTTAACATTGCCAACCGATCCGTCTGATCCCAATAGCAGTCTTGAGGGTGCAGCGCAAGCAGCTCTTCAAGGCGATCCAGTTCAACTGACGAGCTTGCTGAATCAAATGGCAGGTGGGGGCGCTGGCAGTGAGGCTCAATGGATCAATATCGCGGCTCAAAATTTTTACTCTGAGCAATTGCCCTATTCGATGTAGGCGCAAGGTTGCAAGTTTTAAAAAGTTCGTTGATCTTTTATAAAGAGTTTCTGTAGCCTCCTTCGCAAATAACACCGCTTCCTTTTCAACAAGAGAAGCGGGGTCTGTTAAAAATAGCTTTTCGACTCATAGGAGGTCAACTTATGGCAGTTTTTTTACGCTCAGTGCCTTTTGCGCGCTTGTTTAGTTCTACTCCTCTTTCTCTGCCGCATGGAACACAAGAGCTTGCTTTGCCTTCAACTGATGAAGCAGCAAAAGAGAATGAGGGTGCTCGGTCTAGGGCGAGAGTGGAATGTATTTTAAAGAGGATTGATGCTGAATTAACTCGATCGTCTTTCTTGTTTAAACTTGCAGTCGATTCAGAATGCTGGGAATTAGCGGAACTTATTGAAAAATTTCCCGAATTAAGAGGATTGCTTCCAGCGAGGCTTGCTAGATATGTAGATAATTTTTCTGAAGGGGAAACGAAGGGAACTAAAGAATTCTATGATTTGACGTTTGATTTAGATGAATCGGAAGGATGAGAGGGCTAATGAATTGGGATAGCCCATTCAATGCGTGGGCTATCTGCTCTGTTTGCTAAAAGAAGTGTCACTGAAAGATGACTTGCTTTTCTTGTTCTGTCATTTCGCGGAAGGTTCCTTCGGGGATGGGGCCGAGGTGAAGGCCGCCGATCCGGATGCGCGAGAGCTCGAGGATCTGCAATCCTGCATTTTCCACGAGGAGGCGCACTTCCCGTTTTTTTCCTTCTTTGACAACCACTTTGACAGTTCCCTTGCGCACTTTGCTCACGCGCACAGGTTTGATCCAGCTTTTTTCGATATACGTGCCTTTTGAGATCGCTTTCAAATGCTCGTCGGTGATCTCTTGAGCTGTTTTGACAACGTATTCTTTGGTCAAATTCGCAGAAGGATGGATGACTTTTTGAGAGAAATGCCCATCGTTGGTCACGATGAGAAGGCCTGTTGTATCGCGGTCTAAGCGTCCAACGGTGAAGAGACGCGCTTGAACCGGTCGAAACAGGTCGATCACGAGTTTTTTGGTGCCGATCCGCGTGTTTGAGCAGATGTAGCCATGGGGCTTATTGAGGATAAAGTAATATTTTTTTTCCTCGCCGCGTAAAGGCACTTCATCCACTCGAATATCATCGGTTTCCCAAGAGACAAGGGTCTGTGGCACGACAACGATCTTGCCGTTGACAGTGACCTTCCCTTCAAAAATCAATTCCTCGCACGCGCGCCTAGAGGCAACACCTGCGGCAGCTAATGCTTTACTTAATCTTTTTTGTGTTTCCATAGCCTGAAAGGATACAGGATCGCAGGGTCAAAAGACAAGGGTAAAACAGTGTGAAGTTGATAGAGTGTGCTGTAAATAAAATATTTATTGGAACATCTTTACTGGATATTGGGGGTTAATGGCAAAAAATTGACCCACCTTAAACTTAAGACCAGTTATACTAAGAGTACCGAAACAAACGTTTAGCAATTATTTGAGAGGGGCTATGTCACAACGCGCCAAGTTGATCCTCATGCGTCATGGGCAATCGGAATGGAACAAGCTTAACCTATTCACCGGCTGGGTTGATATTCCCTTGAGCATGCAGGGGATTCAAGAGGCTATAGACGGCGGCAAGAAAATTGCAGAAATTCCGATCGATGTCATTTTTGTCTCGTCGCTCATCCGCTCTGTAATGACGGCGATGCTCGCCATGGTCTCTCATGCAAGTAAAAAGGTGCCGTGTATTCAACATCCGCAAGGGGGGAAGTTGGAGAGCTGGGCGCAAATCTACAGCCAAGCAGCGAAAGATCAATGCATTCCTGTGATCGAAGCGTGGGAGCTCAATGAGCGGATGTATGGCAAGCTGCAAGGGATGAACAAGCAAGAAATTCGAGAGCAGTTTGGAGAAGAGCAATTTAAAACTTGGCGCCGCAGCTATGAAGGAAAACCTCCGGAAGGAGAGAGTTTAGCGATGACAGCTGAGCGCGCAGTCCCGTATTTTCAACAGACGATCCTCCCGTTACTGCAACTTGGAAAAAATGTGTTCATTTCGGCGCATGGAAACTCGCTGCGCGCGATTAAGATGTTTTTGGATGGTTTGAGTCATGAGGAAGTGGTCCATTTGGAAATTGCGACAGGCGAGCCGCTTATTTATGAATTTTTCGATGGAACGTGGGAAAAACAATGACAGAACTCTGTTATCTAGACCATCACACCGCGACCCGCCCACACTCTTTTGCGATCGAGCGCATGGTCTCATTTTTTCGCGAGCATTGGGGCGCAATGCATGCGCCGCACAAAGGAGGCCAGGATGTGCATGCTCAATACAAGCCTGCCTTGGACATTTTATTGGATCATCTGGGAGCGCGGGATGAGGATCATTTTTATTTCTGCCATAGTGGTGCTGAGGCGATCAATGCGGTATTCAATTCTCATTACTTCGATTCTGTGCGTGAGTCGGGAAAAAATCACGTGTTAACAACCAATATTGAAGAAGCTGCGATTTTATCTTCTTTGAAACGTTTGGAAAAATTGGGCTGTAAAGAAAAAATCCTCTCAGTGAATCCACAGGGCCAAGTCACAAAAGAGATGCTTGAAGATCAGTTGGGACCGCGCACCTCGTTATTTTCTCTTTCCTGGGCCAATGGTCTTACTGGTGTGATCCATCCGATTGCCGATCTAGCAGAGGCTTGTCGAGAACAGGGCGTGAGGATCCATGTGGATGTCAGCACCGTCATTGGCAAGCTCTTCTTTAGATTTAGCGATCTTCCGATTGATTATGTCACCTTTGAGGGACAGTTGATTCATTCTCCTCAAGGAACCGCAGGTTTGGTTGTCAAATCGGATGTGCATTTTTCTCCTTTGATCACAGGCGATCATACGATTTTTGCACCAGGAGTGGCAGCACTCTCGGTGGCATTCCAAGAGAATGAGCGGTATTTTGATCATCTCAACTTGGAAACAGCACGACTGCGCGATAAGTTAGAAAGTGGAATTTGCGCTGAGATTTCAGATGCTGTTGTTTTCTTTCAGCATGTCGAACGGCTTCCCAATTGCTGTGCGATCGGATTCCCTGGGGTGATCGGCGAAGCGCTTCTTTATTTGCTCAATCGCAAAGGGGTCTATGCAACATTAGGCGGCGGGCAGTGCCAAACACTTGCGCATGTGCTGATTGCCACAGGCATAGATCCGGTGCTCGCTCAATGTGCTTTAAGTTTTAGTCTGTCTTATGAGACAACAGAAGCCGAGATTGATCATGCGATTAACGCAGTGGTGGAGTGTGCTCAGCAATTACAACGTGCATCTGTCCATCTTTTTGAGGAGCGCACATGAGCCACCGTAAATTTCTTCCCTCTTTTCCATGGGCACGCTATAGCCGCAAACTTGTTCAGAAAATTGAGCGTCCACGCTATGTCGGCAGCTTTTCAAAAGAAGAGGCGCAAGTGAGACAAATGCGTTTAGCTGTGGGGAAAGAAGGGACTTATGCTGAGGGAAGTCTTGTCGCGCTGTATTGGCTTGTCGATGAAAGCGATGGTGTGATTGCCGATGCGAAATTTCAGGTGTTTGGTCCTTCTGTGCTGATCGGTGCAGCAGAGGCCGTATGCGAGCTTTTGATCCGCAAAAATTATGATCAAGCGCTCAAAATGACTGCAGATCAAATCGATAAGCATCTGCGCGATAAGCCCGCAGTGCAGGCCTTTGCTTCTGAACATTCTGGATATCTTAATGTGGTGCTTGGAGCGATTGTTGAGGCGGCTGCATGTTGTGAGGAGATTCCTCTTGCAGACCACTATGTTCCGACGCCAGTTGGTGGGGATCCTTCCCAGTCCAATGGACCTTATCCTGGATGGAAGGCTCTCAAGCTGGAGCAAAAACTCACGGTTATTGAACAGGTGATTGCAGAAGATATCCGCCCTTACATCGAACTCGATGCGGGCGGAATCCGTATTTTAAGTCTTGTGGAAGATAGGGAATTAACGATTGCTTATGAGGGCGCTTGCACTTCCTGTTATTCTGCAACTGGCGCTACTCTCGAGGCGATCCAAAAAATTCTCCGCGGAAAAGTCGATCCTGAGATTGTCGTCATCCCCGATAGTTCCTTCCTTCAGATTTGAGAGCAGTTCTTGGTGAATGATCTCCCATCGCTCAGGTGGGATTTCTGAGCCAACCACTTGAACGACGTGCGAGGCGAGCAGCGATCCGATCCACGCGCAGGTTTTAGGAGAATAATTTCTGAGGTAGCCGTTCAAAAATCCCCCAATAAATAAATCTCCCGCGCCTGTTGTATCAATTGCTGAAACGAGAAAGGCTGGATGCCAGAGCTGCTCTTCTCCTTGCTGTACAAGGGAGCCTTTTTCTCCCAAGGTCACGGCAATCGTCGAGCAGTAGGAGCTTAGATGGGAGCACGCCTGAGAGGGTTCCATTCCAGTTAGGGCTCTGGCTTCATCTTTGTTTGCAAAGAGAAGATCAATCTGCTTGTCTTTCAAAAGATCCCAGATAAAGTCGCGATGGGCGCGCACAGTTTCAAAGGAGGCTAAGTCCATCGAGATAGTAGCGCCTGCTTCTCTTGCAAGGGTGATGGCTTGTTTAATTAAAGCGTAATGCTGCAACTGATACCCTTCGATGTGAAAGAGGGTCAAATCATTAAACTGAGAAGCGGACAGATTAAGCTCTGCATTTGCTGTGGATGCTCCGAGGTATGTGCGCATGGTTCTCTCTCCATTGGGAGTCACCAAGCTGATGCATTTTCCTGTCGGAGTTGGGGCTCTATCTAACAAGAGATTTAATCCATTTTTTCTCAATCCCTCGAGAAAAAAATCTCCTGCATCATCTTCGCCGACTGTCACGATGAGTGTGCACTCATGTCCCAGCGTGGCAAGACCTTTTAACATGTTGACAGCGCTTCCCCCTGGCACTTGATGCGGCTCAGATTGGCTGCGATTGAGGATGTTGAGAATTGTTTGATGATCGACAAGATCGCATCCCCCTTTTTTTCCTGGAACCTGATCTAGAAAAGGATCATCAACAAATAAAATGAAATCGACAATCGCATCGCTAATTGTCATGACCGGTTTCGCATGGATATGGCAGAGAGGAGCGAGAAACATGAAGAAGAGAAGTGAGAGAAGATGCATATTCAGTCCTGCTTAAGTTAATGAGCCAATTGTAACACTCTAGCTCCCAGTAAAACCGCGCTTTTGAAACGGGTTGCACCTTGTTTCAAAATCATCGATTTGTCCGGGGGCTAGAGTGTTACAATTGGCTCTAATGTTAAAAAAGAATTTCACCTGCGCTAATTTTTACGACGCGTCCATCATCGAGCTTTAAGTTAAGCCTGCCCTCATTGTCAATTGACTCGCAGATCCCCTGAATGGAGTTCTTGCCGTCGTGGCAAGTGATTTGTTGTCCTTTGTATGCCAGAAGTGCCTCATAAGCGGGAACAAAGATTTTAAATCCTTGCGTTTCGACAGCTTTTAAATCTTTGAGAAATTGTTGCACAAGCGGCTCTAAGATTTGTTCCAATGTCCAAGGATGTCCGCTAAGCTGTGCTAACGAAGTAGCGGGTTGATCAATTGTGTCGAGAAGCTCTTGGGTCATGTTAATGTTAATGCCAATGCTTAAGACGATGCCGATTCGATCTGGAAAGTTCACGGTTTCGCATAAGATCCCAGCGACTTTTTTTCTTTCGAGCAACAAGTCATTTGGCCATTTGATTTGTGGGTGAAATCCTTTTTCTTTCAGAACTGTGGAACAAGAAAGTGAGAGGATTTGGCCGAGATTTGCAAGGTATTGACAATCGGGCTTTAAGCAAAAATAAAGCGTTGCGTAAATGTTCTGTCCGCGAGGAGAGACCCACTTGCGTGACCATCTTCCACGACCAGATGTTTGCTCCATCGCTGTCACACAGGTCAACTGAGTTTGTTCCAGTGTGTGCGCATTGTTTCGGGTCCACTGGCTGGTTGAGTCAATAGTGTCAAAGTGAAGGTAGTAAATGTTCTTGTAGTTTTCCAGCATTGCATTACACTCGAGTTTAACTGGGGAAGTGTTGTATAACTAAAAGTTGATTAAAATCTAGTCATTTTTGAGGGACCTGTCCAAATATGTGGGACCATCGCTTTTTAAACCGAATCGATTTTCGCACGATCGCGATTCTTCTTGTGTTGATGATCATTAGCCTCATGGTGATTTCAGCAACGACAGGGGATGCGGCAGATTTGACAGAAGAGACAATATTCACACCTTTAGTGAAGAGCCAGATCCGTTGGTTTGGAATCGGCTGGGCTGTCTACTTTTTTTTTGCTGGCTTTGATTATCGCAAGCTCAAAGAATTTACATGGGTCATGTATGTGGGGATGCTTCTTTTGCTCTTTGGTCTATTTTTTGTGCCAGCGATTCAAAACGTCCATAGGTGGTATCGGATCCCTTTTGTTAACTTTGCTTTTCAACCCTCAGAATACGCAAAGCTGATCGTTGTGATGACGCTCAGTTTATTTTTAGAAAATAAAGCGGATGAAATCTCCCGAAAGCGCGCAACGCTTAAAGCGATTCTTATCGTGTTAATCCCCTTTTTATTGATTTTAAAGCAGCCCGATTTAGGGACAGCGCTCGTGCTTTATCCCATTGCCTTGGTGATGTTTTATTTTGGAGGGATCAGTAAGAAAGTCATTTCCGTGATGAGTGCGATGGCGGTAGGTGGGCTCATTTTTGTGAGCATGATGTTTTTAGGGTTTATTTCTCATGAAGAATTTCGCCCTTATGCAACAAAAGTGATCAAAGAATATCAATATGAGCGGCTAAATCCCAATACATACCACCAGAAGGCCTCGCAGACGGCGATCGCACTTGGGGGAGCTACAGGGAGCGGGTGGCGCGCTTCCGAGTTTACAGGCCGGCAATGGCTTCCTGCAGCCCATACAGATTCGGTCTTCGCCGCCTATAGCGAAGAGTTTGGGTTGGTAGGAGTTTTTTTCTTGCTCCTCTTTTTTTGTGGATTGATTTATTTTAGTTTTCAGGTCACTGCTTTGGCAAAGGATCGTTTTGGGCGGCTTTTATCTGCTGGCATTACGACCTACCTTGCCATGCATATGATCGTGAACATGGGGATGATGTGCGGATTTTTGCCCATCACCGGAGTGCCCTTAATGTTAATCACCTACGGTGGCTCCTCAGTGCTCTCTACAATGAGCGCTCTGGGGATATTACAAAGTATCTATAGCAGAAGGTTTATGTTTTAATGTATCAACACCCATTCATACTCACCCCAGGAACTTGGCTTGGCCAGGGCAAGATTCAGCTCAATATGGTCTCTGAAGAGCTCGCCTTTTTTACCCGTTGGACCATTGGCACTCCCGATTCAGATGGCAGAATCGAATGTTTCCAAGAAATTCAAGTCAAAGGGCTTTCTGATGTGATGCATAATCAGTTTACGATTTTTGGCATCAATCAAGGAGAGTTCCAAATTGATCTAGAAAATCAAGCCTTAGGAAAGATCACCGGAAAAGGAATAATCAATGAAAAGCTGATCGCTTGGGAATTTCGTGTAGAGGAGATTGGGTTCGAGGGATTTGAATTTTATGAAAAACAAGAAGATCAGACGTATACGATGCGCGCAGAATACGCCACGAGCGATCAGTTCCGCACGGTGATTCAAGGCAGCGTATGGAAACAACATCAACCCGCAAAAGAAGAGCTCGCATGAAACATTCCTATTTGATTTTGGGACTCATCTGTCTCTGTTCTTGTTTTAGTTCAGGACCCCGTTTAACCAGCAGCACCTACGATAGTATTCAATTAGGCACGCCGATTGTGAGTGTTGAGCAGGAATATGGCAAGCCTTATGCCGTACATTCTAAAGGGGGCGTTAAAGAATATGAGTATATCGAGCGGATTGATCTTGGTTACAACGTCGTCACGGAAAACCATTACTTTATCGTCGTGACCGATGGAAAAGTGGTGGGTAAATATACCAAACGAGAAAAACCGCCAGCATACAACTTGATCTATCAAGAAGATCCGAACTGGAATCCTTAATGGTGCTTTAGCGGATACCATTTGTTTCCTAGTACATAGTTAAGAAAGTTTTTGCTCTTTGGGCTGATGTGAAAGCTCCCGCGGCTAAACGATCGTAAAGGCCGCTGTGTGCAGACACACAGCTAAC
>JAGVMG010000011.1 GCA_020053915.1 Parachlamydiales bacterium
AAGGCCGCTGTGTGCAGACACATAGCTAACTTTACGATCGTTTAGCCCCGGGGCTTTGACACAGCCGAAAGAGTAAAAACTTTCTTAACTATGTACTAGGCTAAATAGATTCTTAAAGTTGCTTATATATACTGCTTCCACTCCAAAGTTAGAGTAAGTTCTGCCTCAGCATCTTCACTTTTCTGCTCGTTTCCATCGATCCTGTGCTAGCACAGGGCCTGCTTCAACGAGAAGAAAATTGAAGCGCTGAGTTTGAAATTTCTCTAACTTTGGAGTGGAAGCAGTATATGTGCGGAAGCACCAGGAGAGAGAGGTCCGTGGTGCTTTCCTGTGGATCTTAGTGGCCGGAGCAGCACCCTTTATGGTGGTGGTGCAGCAGTTGAACGAGTTGGAACCTGTTGTTATCAGGATCACAGACGGTTTGCATTTTGACGTGGCCAGGAACTTCTTGGATTTCGCCCATGAGCTTAGCGCCTTTTTCTAAGAGCTGTGCAATCGATTTTTCCAGATCTTCGACAGTCAGGGTGATGAGAGCGTTTTGTCCTGCTTGGTTTCCCTCTGGATCAGTTGGGCACACTTGAGCAATTCCTAAACGCGCTCCACCTTTTTGTCCTTCGAGCTCTGCCCACCCAAACTCTTCTTGGATTTCCATCAGTTTCATGCCGATCACGTCGGTATAGAATGCGACTGCTTTTTTAAGGTCGTTAACGACGATCCAGGCAAGTCCTAAAGTTTGTGCTGTCATAGAGAGCTCCTTTGTTGAAAAACAAGGGGATTATAGGCTTCTTAAGGAGAAATTGGCAAGGATGGGATGGAGGCTGACTTTCATTTAAGTGCTTTACTCAAGATATTTATTTTAAGGAGTCGTCTTTTTCTTGGATAGGTTCAAGAGGGGAATGGCGGCCATTTGAACGAGGACGGAAAAGAGAACGAGGTAGAGAGGTGAGATGTCATAGAGAAATCCCATCAGGGCGCTACCGAGAAACCAGGAAAAGCCGAAGATGAGATTGAGGATTCCGTAGCCAGAGCCTCTTTTTTGAGGGGGAACGAGATCGGCGACGTGGGCTCTTAAGATCGATTCTTGCGCACCGAGGCCGATACCCCAGAGGATCATACCGGTGAGTGCACCTGCAAAGCTGCCGAGGAAAACAAGGGGTGGGAACATGGCGGCTAAGATGGTGGCGATCACGAGAACAAAAAGCCCTTTTTGATCGAAGTATTTGCCGAGAAGAAGAGCGGATAAGCCTTGCACTGCCATCGCAATGGCGTAGAAAAAGGGGATCCACGCGGGAGTGAGGAGCTTTGTTTTTTGGAAATGGAAGGCGATTAAGGCAAAATCGACATAGCCTGCGGCGATGAGTCCAACACCGGTGAGGTAAATCCAATAGGTTTTTTTAAGGCCTGTGGAATGGATTTCAGGTTGTGCGGGTTCAAGATGCTCTGGATGGGCAAAGCGCTGGCGTGCAAGCACGAGGGTGATTAGCGCGAGAAAAGCGGGGATGGCTAAAAGTGCAAAAGAGAATCTGTAGTCGTGCTTCCATAACAAAACAGCGCTAATGAGTAATGGTCCTAAAACGGCGCCGATCTGATCGAGAGCTTCGTGGACGCCAAAACCTCGGCCTCTTCCGATCTGTTTGGTGGCATACGAGAGCATCGTGTCGCGAGCGGGGGTGCGCATCGCTTTGCCGAAGCGCTCTAAGATGATAAGGGCAATGGCGATTTGCCAGTTGCCGGCCCAGGCTAAAAGGGGGGCTGCGAGAAGGCTTAAGGCATAGCCTGCAATGGTAAGTAGCCAGTAGTTTTTGGTTTTATCGGCGAGCACTCCGAAGAGATAGCGCATCGCATAGCCGATGAGCTCTCCAAATCCGACGGCGGCTCCAACAACAGCCCCGCTTGCACCTAAAAGAGCGAGAAACGGGCCTGTGATGCTTCGGGCGCTTTCATAGGTGAGGTCGGCGCAAAGACTCACGATCCCGAGTGTGATGATGAACTTCCATGCCAAATTTTTTGTCATGAGTCAGTTAAGATCGGCAAGGCCTTGTTTTCTGTGCTTAAAAGGGCGTTCTCTTTTTCGAGCAGTTCCTTGCCGGCAAAAACGACGAAGACTGCGTCTTTTTCCTTAGGCAAAAGGTCGTTTGTCACCGTGTGCTCGATTTGTTTCGGCGTCAAGCTAATGAGCCGATCGCGGAATTCTTGGCGCATTTCTTTTGTTTTTCCATCGCGCCACCAGCTATAGGCAGTAAGAGCCCGATTTCCTGGAGAGATCGGCGTGTCGAATTGCTGGATGAGTCCCAACTTGGCTTCCTCTAAATCTTGTTCGGAGAATTTTCCTTGAGAAATGGTTTCAAGAGCCTCATGAAATGTGCTTTGGGTGCGTGCAATATGCGGGTCTCGATAGGAGTGGAAATAAAAATGTCCAGCTGTGCTGTTATAAGTAGCTCCCACTCCATAGGCGCCGCCTTGCTCGCGGACTTTGCGGTGGAGGACTTTATTTTCGAACAGGTGTGTTGCCGCAAGCAGCGCTGGGGCATGAGGATGGAGATAGGGGATCGTTTTAAAAGCTTGTGCACAAAAGGCGACTTGAGAGGCAATCGCACGTCCTTGAGAATGAGAAGGGACTAAAGGATACGCTCCCTTGAAAGGGGTAAAGGGGAGGGTGGGCAGATCGCTGAGTCCGTAGAAATCTTGTGCTTGAAGCTGGTGCAGTGTTTCAGTATCACAACTGAGCACGAGGTGGGGCTGATGGGCGGTAAAGATTTTTTCTTTGAGGATCAGGAGCTTATCGATCAGTTTTGGGAGATTTTGTGAGAGGTTTTTGCTGATCGCTTGGATGGTGTTGAAATAGCGCAGGCCATACCATGCCTCACTCACATGTCCTGCAATCGAGGAGCCGCTAAGTGAAAGTTGGATTGCATAGCGCATCGCTTGCCGAGAGAAGCGGTTTTGCAGTCCATCGTAAAGCTGGAGCATCAACTCTTCGATGCGGGAGGCTTCATCATAGCGAGGATGCAAAATGGTGTCGCGCAGTAACGGAAGCAGTTTATCAGCTTTGCGGGTCAGAGCTTTTCCTCGCACGGTCACGCAAGGACGGGTGAGATTGGGATCTTGTGTTTGCAGATGGAGCGCTGCGGTGGCTCCGATGCCGCCGGTGTGGGCATGGATATAATCGAGGTTATCGGCGTAATCGCGCGTGCCGCTGCCAACTTCTGAAAGCAGACTCATCAATAGGTGGACATAGGGGAGGTCTTCGTCGCTAATGTCGGGGAGATCAAAGACGAGGTCTGCATAAAGGATGTGGTTGGTAAAGCAATCGGCATGGAACACATCAAGAGCTCCATGGCGGTGATGTTTTAAATGAAAATCGCGCACAAGGGCAGGAGCATCTGCAAGGGTCACTTTGGGTAAACAGTCAATGGATTGCTCTTCTGTCCGTTTTTGATAGAGAGAGAGTTCTTGTGTTTGTTTGAGAATTTTTTGGATGTCAGTTTCGGTTAATCGACTTTGAATTTCTTTAAGTTTTTGTTTTTCTTCAGCGTTTTCTTCAGACATGAGTTTGGCGTCGGGATGCAGGACCAGTTTAACGAGATGGGGATTGTCTAAAAAGAACTTGCGGATGAGCCCTGTGAGATACTGAGGATCTTGGATTTTTTTTCTTAACGATTCAAAGAGGGTGTAGATGGTAAGGGCATGTTCCGGTTCGCCTCCATGTTGTTTGGCAAGAGCAGAGCGCATGAAGAGGACAAGGCCAAACGGAGAATGGTCGCCGGTAATTTCCATACGAGAAAGCTCGAGCTGATGGATAGCTGCTTCAATTTTATCCGCAGGAATCCCTTGTGTGCAGATCTCTTCCAAGGTCTTAAACAGGACCTTCTCGAGTTTATCGAGGTTTTGCGGGTCGCATCCTTTGCAGACAATCGCGAAAGGCACTTCGCTCATCTCAGTGTCCATGTAGGCGTCCGCTTGGACGCACAGCTTGGATTCTAAAAGCGCGCGTTTAAGCAAGGAAACGTCGGTTTCCATGAGGACTGAATCGAGCACGGTCAAAGCCAATACCTCTTCTTGATCGATCAGGGGCGCTGTCAGCCAGCCAAAAGTAGCAATGGTCCGGTTGGAAAGGGAGTCGGATTCATTGGCGGGGTAGCGGATTTCACGTGAAATAGGAGCAGAAAAGCGCTTTTGAAGAGGAATTGGAGGCAGGGGTGGTTGTTTTGGCACGTTTTTCAGCGCATGTTCTGCGATGAAATCGAGATTTTGCTTGATGGGCAAGTTGCCGTAGAAAAAGAAGAGGCAGCGGCTGGGATGGTAATAGGTTTCATGAAATTGGATCAGCTCTTCATAGGTCAGATGGGGGATATCTTTCGGATCACCTCCCGAATTGTAGGCGTAAGGAAGGTCGGGAACGAGGTGTTCGAGAAGAGAGTGCCAAAGACGCGCATCGGCAGAGGCTAAGCTTCCCTTCATTTCATTGAAAACGATCCCTTTGTATTCCAACGGAGTTTTCGAATTCTGGGGATCGGTAAATTCTAAGCGGTGGCCCTCTTGTAAAAAGCTTAAATGCTTGATCTGCGGATGAAAAACCGCATCGATGTACACATCGAGGAGGTTGTAAAAATCCTTTTCGACTTGGGATGCCGCAGGATAGCAGGTGAAATCGGAGCCTGTTAGTGCATTCATAAAGGTATTTAAGCTGCGCCGATTCATCCCGAAGAAGGGATCCTTGACGGGGAATTTTTTTGATCCGCAAAGGACGGTGTGTTCTAAAATATGTGCTGCGCCATTGGAACTGGAAGGGAGTGTTTTAAAGGAGAGGCAAAAGAGATTTTCGGGATCGTCATTGCCGATGTGCATGACGAGAGCTCCTGTGGGCACATGGGTCAGCTCGCGCAGGACGCAGCCTAGCTCTGAAATGGTCTGGCACTTGGTCACGACGAAATCATGGTAGTTCTCGCCTGGTTTGTTTAAGACATGGGGTTCAATGAGCATGGTGTTTCCCTTGCGAATTCTGATGGTAGACCAGTGTAGAGAAAAGGGGATATTCGGTAAACCTTGTTTGAAGAATCCCCGGACCTTATGGTCCGGGTTTTCAAAAAGGCAAGGATCTATTGACGTTTCAACCTCGGGAACTTTCACGCTAAAAAGTGGACGAGAATTGCTTGATCTTTACCATCTCAAGGTTCGCTTGAAGGACCGCTGCATGCACTTCTTCGCAAGTCGTGATCTGGCCTGCGAGTGCTTGATCGCACACTGCGGTGACATGAAGATATCCTAGTCGGGTGCTTTGCATCCCCTGTTCGATTCTTTTAATTTCGAGCTGAAATCGCTCTTTTAGCGCGAGCTTTGCTTGATGTTTTTGATCGATGAAGGTCAGACTCTTGTCATTCTCACCGTACTGAGATCTAAATGATTCATTGAGCGTTTTGAGTTCCATTTGAAATCCGATTTCAGCGTCTTCTTTTTTTTTCTGAATTTTATGGGGAAGGGAATGAAGTCTCCTTGTCAACTCCATCTTGAATACGCGGATTTGTTCTTTTTTTTCTGAGTCGATGAGACCTGTCGCCTCTGGACCAAATTGGGGAGGGAGCCGTGTTTTTGCTTCTTGTTTTTGGTGTTGGTGCAGCGTTTTGAAATGAGCCAGTAGCTCGGAAAGAATGTCTACTTTTCGGGAGGTGCGATCAGAAATTCTCTCGATTAACGCTTTGCCTGTGTATTTGAGCAGCTGATACTGGTTTTCACAACGCTCAAAAATAGAGATGAGGTCGCGCGCATTAGGAGCGGTAGCGTCTTCAAGACATCTCCAATAGCTAGAAAAGAGGTCGTGAAGGTGTAACACGCTTTCATGGATGGGATTTGACATGATTTTGCTCCTAAGAGTGAATTTTTTCGGATGATTTTAACATTTTTTAGTATCAAATGCAAACTTGATTCAATCTCTATCGCTCAGTGATGTTAATCAGTATTTTTACTGTTTTTTGATTATTTGATATTATATTTATTTTTATAATTTTCATTTATTATTATCATGCTCTGTTGCATTGTCTTTTGTTGAAAAATGAGAATGCGATGTCTTTGAGATCAGTGAGGTGTCAAGGAGCTGCTATGGCTCTTCCGTTGGTTGTCGATTGGAATAAGCAATATTCCAGAGCCCTCCAGAAGTCCTTGATTTTACAGAAGCATCTGTCTGATGAAGACACTTTAATAGTTTCCCAGCTGTATCGCAGCTATCTTCGCATTTATCACCGTTTAAAAGATGACCTCACTGTTAGGTTAAGCCAGGCAACGTTTTCGTCAAAGTGGGAGCAGTATACACTGCTCTATGTGCAATTCAAAAGGTTGCACCAAGAGACGAAAAACGGGATCTCTGACACGCTTTTAAGTTCACCTCGTTCTCTATCTCATCAAGTGGAACGTTGCAGGCAACTTTGGGAGGAGTACAAACAACGCCCGCCCGATATCGATCCCTATGCGTATTTGGATTGTCATCATAGACTTAAACTGGAACTCAATCTCTTGCGGCGGGGGATGCTGGCTTTTGATCCCAGATGTGCTATTGTCGATGCTTTATGCCGCAATATTAAGCAGTTACGCACACAGATGTTTTTTAAACTGCATCATTCAGAGAGGCCAAAGCATTTGAGCTCTTGCGCTTTAATGCACGGTGAGGAGAACGGTGAGGTTAAACAGAATGGTACGTTTCATTTAAATGAGCGGCTACTCAAAGCGGCAAAGCCTTTAATTGATGATCGGAAACACTTGAAGCGCTCCCCGCGTGCTACATCTGGAAAAACACCTGTTTATTTACCCAAAAACTTAAGTGTTGTTTTAAAGCACAGCGGCTTTTCGAAAAGTAAAGCGCGACTTGAACAGATGATGCAGGCGCGTGCCATTTGTGAGAAAAATGGCTATCAATGTCTTGTGATTCCCGAAGCGGATGTGTACAAGGATTTCATCGTAGAACAAAGACTGCCGATTGTGTCCTATAGTTTAAAGAGGCAGGTCGGTCTTTATATCGAACAGTCAGAGCGATTTACATGTGCTGTTAAGGAATTGACGGGGTTTCTTTGCCAATCCTCTCTTTTTGACATCGTAGGAGGAAGCGATCCTTATGGGATGAGTCCTTCAACGCGCGTGGGAAGATATGATAATATTAACTTATATTTAGAAGAAGGGCGGGGGAAAATTGGGCTGATCGACTTGGAGCGTTTTAATCCTGTCCGCTATCAATTTCAAGAAGAATGGTGTTTTTTCATCTGTAAAGATGCTGTGCGTCTATTTCCCAATCACTTGGATGCGATTTTGGAGGTTGCCAAAGAGTTCGATCCGAATATTGAGCAGTATTGCGAGGCATTGGTAAGAGAACGCGATCAAGTCTTAGAGTGTTTCAAGGGCATTTATTTTAACCACCTGGCCTTCGCTTTAGAAAAGGGGATTTCGATGTTAACCCCTTCTGAAATCCGTAAAATTGCGCCAGAGATTCGAGAAGAGATTGAGAGAGCGGTGATAGAGAAAATGCAGACGCAACAGGATCTCAAGCAACAATCAGTTCGCCGGTTGAAGAAGAAGTTTCCCAAACTATTAGATTTAATCACTGACTTTTTATCCCAATATTTACAAGAGAAAGCCAGGGGTTCTGAAGAGCCTATGTTAGCCTATAGTCAACTCCTTGCTCATCGAACGTTGCGCTTTAGTATCCACAGTCAGAAGTATAGAGGACTAAAAAGACAAATAGTGCGTTCAGTAAAGTTGGATAGACGCGTTGCTGCAGCATTGATTGAAGGCATTTTTACCGAACTTGCTCGCGCAGGAGAAATTGCTTATTACAACCCTTCTGTGGGGCTTCGTTCTCATGCCCGGCAGTGTATTTTTTGTTAAGGACTGGCAAAAACAGAATCTAATCTGATTGTACAGATCTTTCGAACTCGATCGGATTTTCCTGATCCAGACCATAATGGTCTGGATCTTTAACAAATGGAGCTTGTTTCACTAACGCGGCATGCCATGTAATTCTGCGCATTTAGCCATTGCCTCGTTGACCGCTTCGCAAGTGGAGAATTGACCCGCAATCGCTTGATTCAAAATAAGGAATAGCGATTGAAAATACGCGGGCGCCTTTTGTTCTAGTACATAGTTAAGAAAGTTTTTACTCTTTCGGCTGTGTCAAAGCCCCTGGGGCTAAACGATCGTAAAGTTAGCTGTGTGTCTGCACACAGCGGCCTTTACGATCGCTTAGCCGCGGGAGCTTTCACATCAGCCCAAAGAGCAAAAAC
>JAGVMG010000057.1 GCA_020053915.1 Parachlamydiales bacterium
CACACAGCGGCCTTTACGATCGCTTAGCCGCGGGAGCTTTCACATCAGCCCAAAGAGTAAAAACTTTTTTAACTGTGTGCTAGCAACACCTGGGATTCCATTGTTTTCTGCATTTAATGTAGCTTCTTGAAATTGGCCAAGAGTTCTGTTAGGGGAAGAAATTGCATAGAAAAAGGATCGGAAATGCGGTTTTTGAGTGATTTAGCTTGAGATTTGAGCGCCTGATAGGTCTGCTCACACTGATCAATCACTTCTATGAGGTTTAAGGAGGAAACCGCGTGAAGATTTAAAAAATAACGCTCATACGCTTCGTATGTTTGCCGAAGCTGAATAATGTCGCTTCGAGAAATAGCCAAGCCCATGCGTTCATTCCAAATGTTTTTTCCAACAAAACTATCTAAAACACGCAAAGTGGGAAAGAAGAATTATTAATGGTGATGCCCTCCGCCGCCGCCATGACCTCCTTCGTGGTGGTCGCCTCCATGATGGCCGCCGTCATGGCCGTGATGGTCACCGTCGTGATCATGATGGTCGTGATCTCCATGATGATCCCCGTGATGATCATGATCGTGATGGCCGTGACGATTCCGATCTCCATAGTAATAGTAGTCTCCATCATCCCAGTCGTTATTATCCCAATCCCCGTTGTTCCAGTAAGTGCCTCCGCTATGTCCGGAACTGACGCAAAGTGCAAAGGTGCAAAGGCAAATGAGAAATTTTTTCATGAGGGAACCTCGAGGGCCAATGATGAAGTCTTATTTTGACAATGCAGAGGCGGGAGAAAAACTGCAAGCAGCAAGCCTTTTTGCGACCTCACGATCGTCGAAGGCGATGGTCTGATGAGAAAAGATTTGGTAGTCCTCGTGCCCTTTGCCGGCAATGAGGACGATGTCATCGGGTGTTGCTGCGTTTAGAGCGCGTGCGATCGCCTCTTCGCGACCCAGCTCAACCCATGCTTGTTCGGGGTGTTTAAAGCCTGTTAAGATCTGATGGATGATTTCACCGGGATCTTCATTGCGGGGATTATCGCTTGTGACGATCGCTATATCAGAGAGCTCTTCAACAACGGCTCCCATTTTGGGGCGTTTTAACGGATCGCGGTTGCCGCCGCAGCCAAAGACGGTGATCAAACGGCCTGTTTTAAATTCGGAAAGAGTGCAAAGCACGTTGTTGAGTGCATCATCAGTGTGTGCATAATCGACGAAGATATTAAGATTGCGCTCGTTTTTCACTCGCTCGAGACGCCCCGGCACTGCGGGAAAACGGCTTAATGCCGCTACGCATTTATCCAGGGAGATGCCGCGGATGAGGCCAACTGCTAGAGCTGCAAGGCAGTTGTAGATGTTAAATCTGCCGATGAGCGCACTTTTTAAATGCGCGCGTTGCCCTTCATAAACGACATTGAATTGTGTTCCAGAGGGAGAGAGCTGAATATTCTCGGCGCGCACGCTACATGGAGCGTCAATCCCGTAGGTTAGGATATGAGCGGGACAGGAGGCGATCATCTGTGCATGCCAGGGATCGTCGACATTGACAACGGCTTGCGCTTTTGGAGAGAGCGAGGCAAAAAAAGAGGCTTTGACCTCTGCATAAGCTTCCATCGTGAGGTGATAATCGAGGTGATCTTGCGTGAGATTGGTAAAGATCGCGACATCGAATTCCACAAGGCGCACTCTTCCCTGATGCAATCCATGCGAGGTGACTTCCATGACACAGCTTGCACACTCATGCAAAACCATTTCGTGGAACAGTTTATAATTGGTGATGATATCAGGAGTGTTTTGAGGGGCGGGAAAGGCATGTTGTCCGATGATCCGCGCAATGGAGCCAATGAGACCGCATGAGGATCCTTTCTGATCGAGCAGATGCTTAACGAGATAAGAGGTGGTGGTTTTTCCGTTGGTGCCGGTAATGCCGACGAGAAAAAGGTTTTTGTCGGGGCACTGATAAAAGTGGCGCGCGAGCAGAGCTTCGAGCATGGGAACATCGGGGTGCACGACTTGGACCACTTGAGGATAGAAAGGATCATAGAGGTCGGTAAGAATTGCGACAGCGCCTGCTGCGATCGCCTGCGGAATGAGTTTGGCGCCATCGTGGGCAAGTCCCCGTTTTGCGACAAAAAGATTTCCAGGAGTGATCCGACGGGTGTCGTTCGAGATTCCGGTGATCTCAATCTCTTTGTTGCCTTTGATGAGGGCTGAAGGGATCTCTTTTATGAGCTTTTTTAATTTAATCGGTGTGATCATGGGTTCCACTGCTGATAGAGCTCTCTTAATGTTTTGCATTCTTGAAACCAATCTGCTTTTGATTCATCACGGCGGGGATCTCCTGCGGGGTAACCAAAGGGATCGTCGGGAGTAACGCCGAGATACTGAAGTGCGCGCTGTCCCAGTTCGCGAAAGGCCGGTGCTGCGCAATTGCCCCCCATCTGATTTCTTCCGACATTTGGAATGTACTTATATTCGGGCTCGTCGATCGCGATCATGAGGACAAATTGAGGATCTTTCAGCGGGGCAAATCCGATAAAGGTAGAGATGTGATCCCGCTTAGAATAGGTTCCATTCACGATCTTTTCCGTGGTTCCCGTCTTTCCCACTTCGGTATATCCATAGATATCCCCTTTTGCTGCAGAGCCGCCCGGTTTAGTCACGTATTTCATCGCTTTGACAACGTCTTTAACAATGTCCTCATCAAGAACACGCGGATAGCTTTTTACTCGGTCGGGATGGGTATTGTCAAGAAGGATCTCTTGAGAGCCATCGCGGTGATTGCGTACGACTTTGCGCACTAACGTGGGGCGGACATCATAACCGCCATTGGCTAAAATCCCATAGCTGCGCACAAGCTGCAGGCTATTGATAAGAAGATTGTGTCCGAAGGCCATTGAAAAAGGGGTCGGTGTAGACCACTCGAGCGTTCCGTTGGGATTTAATTTTCCCGGCATGGGAAGAAGTCCTGGACTCTCTGAGGGAAGCTCAATGCCTGTTTTTTGTCCGAAGCCAAAAACATCCACAAGCGCTTGCCGGTACCAAGTTTCTCCCAGATTCTCGATTATCCGCTGCACTAAGCGCGCAACATAGATATTCGAGGACTTTTGCAGCGCCATGTACATGTTGAGATATTCGTGCCTGCGCGTATCGGAAATCGGTTTTGTGCGCCCTGGGAAAACACCTTGCCCCGTATGAATTTTCTCAAATGGAGAAAACAGGGGTTTCTTCCCTCGCTTCACGAGCTCTTTATTGGCTTTGAGTGCAATTGCCACAGTGAGGGGCTTCATCGTTGAACCCGGCTCGAAGGGATCGGTAATCGCTTGGGTTTTTGTGTGGGAATGCAGTTTAGGATCGTTAAAGTACTTGCGGTACTCTGCGGGATCAAAACTGGGATATTGAGCCAGCGCGTAGATCTCGCCTGTACGCGGGTGCATGAGGATCGCCCAGCCCCCTTTTGCATTGGCATTTTTAACTGCTTTTTCAATCTCTTCTTCCGCAATGGCTTGCAGATAATGGTTCACGGTTAAATAGACATCCGCTCCATCTTGGGGTAGTGCTAAGACCTTTCCCGTCTCTAAAGGATGTCTGGGCGAGCGCAAGATCTGCCGCTTCCCTTCTTTTCCCTGCAAAAAGCGGTCAAAAACGAATTCGAGACCTCCTGTCGGGATACATTGCTGGCTCTTCGCATCTCTTTCTTCGCGCACTGTATGCAGCACTTGTCCGAGTAGCTTGCCAAAGGGATAAGATCGCTTGTAGTCTTGAACAAAAAACAGGGCATTGCGAGGAATTTTTTTCTGCCGAGCATATTGACCCCACCAATTGGCGATCGCATCGCGCCGCTCGCGACTCATCCACATGACAAGCTTGCGCGAACGGCTTTGCTTATCAAATTGAGAGCGCAAACGGTGAAAGTCGTTATCATTCAAGCTGAGAAAGCTCCTCAGCTTCGTCGCAACCTCGTCTCTCACTTGGGTAGGTAAACTTTTGGGATCGGCAAACAGATGGAATTTGGGCACATCGGCGACGAGCGCCTGTGGCATTTCAGGATGGCCGGGTTTGATCGCTGTATTCGAGTAAAACAGTCCCCGTTTGAACGGCTCTATGATAATGAGCTGATGCTGCGCTTTCGCAACACGCGTCCATTGCTCCCCTTCTAAGATCTGAATCTTAAAAAACTGAACGATGAGGGCGCAAAAAAGGACTATGACACACAAAGAAACCCAAACAAGACGTTTGCGGGCCTCGGGCGAAGGGACTCCGCATCCCATTAGGGTTTAGCTCCCATAGCAAGAGTAAATTTAGGCTTTACAGAGAGAGGAACACTAGCGTCAGAAGAAGGTGCTTGCAATGCGATCCCTTCGGAGATCTGCACCACATCTTTTGCCATCGGGTGTTTTAAGTGGGAAAATTCTTGGAGCGCCATTAATTCCATAAGATGCTGAGGACTTTCAAACAGATCAATTTCAAATTGCAATCGGGTGTTTTCTTCTCTCAAATCTTTGACTTGTTTTGCAGCGACAGGGATTTCCAAACGCAAACGGGTAACCGCGTTCTGCTGATCCAGATAGGAGTACAAGCAGAAGCTAAAGACTCCCATGCAAAGCAAAATGCGTGTTACGATCCCCTGGTTCATACATCACCTGTTACGTGCGCTCAGCAAAGCGCAATTTGGCACTGCGCGCTCTTGGATTTAAACGGATCTCTTGCAATGTCGGTGCAATCGGCTTCTTCGTCAGCAATTTCAAGAAGGGAAGAGGTGCATTTTTTTCATTTTTAGGAGGACGGGCAGAGGCCTGTCTAAACAGATTTTTCACAATACGATCTTCTAAGCTATGAAAGCTGATCACCCCAATTCTGCCTCCGGGTGCGAGAAGTTGGATCGCCTTGGAGATCCCTTCTGCGATCACTTCCAGTTCGCGATTCACACAGATACGTAAAGCTTGGAAAATTAATGTCGCTGGATGCCACTTGCCTTTAAGAGGAGTTTTTAATGCATCGGAAATCACTTGGGCAAGTTCTGTCGTAGTTTCAAATTTTTTCTTGCGGCGCGCATCGACAATTGCTTTCGCAGCGCGCTTCCAGCGCGGCTCCTCGCCATAGTCGCGGAAAATTTCGCCGAGATCTGCTTCCGGCCATGAGTTGACAACTTCTTTTGCTGTAAGCTCTGAGGTCGGATCCATGCGCATATCTAACGGACCTTCTTTGGAAAAGCTAAATCCTTTGTATCCTTTATCGAATTGCATAGATGACACCCCTAGGTCAAAAAAAAACCGTCGACTGAATTAATGTTGCGTTCTTTTAACAGCTGATCGAGGGTTGCAAAGTTGCCGTGAATCAGCTCTACCTTCTCTTTCCATGGTTCCAATGTCTGTGCAGCAATTGCAAGCGCTTCTGGATCGACATCGCAGCCAAAATACTTTCGAATTTCAGGATGGGCTTGTAAAAACGCTTTCGAATGCCCACCGGCTCCCACTGTCCCTTCGAAAAACACGTGGATCTTTTGCCCTTGAAAAAAAGAGACTGCTTCGTTTTCGAGGACGGAAATATGTTCTTTTTTCTCTTTATTCATGGCAGATCTCCCCTTCACACTCTGCATCTTCAAGAAGGGCAAATGCCTCTTCTGTTAATTTTGCGAGATTGAGTTCAGGATCTTTTCCAGACATCAGCGTATCGAGCTGATTTTCATACTGCTCTTTCGGCCAGATCTCAATCTTGTTCAAGACACCAGCAATCACAATCTCACTCTTAATGCCGACCGCTTTTTTCAAGACGGGCGGAATAATCACACGGCCCACCTTGTCGCAGGTTGTCTGGTGCAGCGTCGAGAAAAACAAAGTGAAGAACTTCTGGTACTTGCCCAAATGCTGTTTCGCCTGGAACTTTGTCACAATCTTCTCAATATCGCTTTGACGGTAGATCGCTAAACAGCCCCCTAACCCTAGGCCAATGCTAAACTCAAGCTTCCCTTGTTCGACCAAACCAAAGCGCATCCCTTGAGGAAGGACGAAGCGTCCTTTCTCATCGAGTCTTGCGGAGGTTGAGCCACTGAAGAAAAATTGAGTCATAAATATAAAGTTCCGGGATGCATTCCCACCATTTCCCACAATTTAACACTGAACCCATAACCAAGCAATCATTTTTCGAATTTCAGCCTCAAAACCCCCCGATTTCCCCGCATGTTTTTAATGCCTAAATAACTAAACAACAATGAGATGAATATTCTTTGCAAAAAAAGTGGGAATTGGTGGGAATCCAGCCCAAAAATTCCCAACTCGAATTCGCAAACGAAATAATTTATTGATTAATTTAACGCGCGGTGGCAAATGATCTTTTTACTATACATTCCAAGGAGGTCAGATGCCCCCACGCACGATAGATAACTTAGGCGTAGACGTCTCCACAAGATGGGCCGAGGACCAAAAGTATCTCGACCAGAAGCTCGTTAAGGAGTCCCGAGGGATCCAAACCCAGACTGAGATCGAGGTGACAATCCCCTCCTTCCCCTCAGAGCTCGAAGCATTGGTTCGTTCCCAAACCACCTTCCTCACTTGGGCCTTATTCATCATGCCCTTAAGATATAATGAGCAGAAAAGACGCTTGTTCACCTTCCAGCTAATCCCGTCGCTCGGATCAGATGAAAAAAAAGAGTCGCAGACACAAAAAATTTTAGCCAAACTCCGCGCTCGCGCCGATCGGCGCAAAGAGCAGCAGGAAAAGGGACAAGGGCAGAGCCAGCAGGAAAAATGGCATGAAGACAAAGAAATCGAGGAAGAGGAAAATGAGAAAAAAATCTTGATTTCCTTACTTGATACAATTACAACTTATGATAAGTTTCTAGTTGATATCAATTCTCGTAGAAGTCAGTATCAGAAAGGGTAATTATTAAGGACAATAACTCATGAGCAATGTGGAATGGCTTTCAATCCTAGGATGGGGCAACGAAGAACTCGAAGACTTGCGCTTTGTCGGTTACTCCTATATTAAGCAGGGCAAATACGACATTGCGATTACCTTCTTTGAATCGCTCGTCATTCTCAATCCCGACTCGTTCTACGATCTGCAAACCTTAGGCGCTCTCTACCTCCAAAAGGGAAACAATCTCATGGCCCTTAATTATATAGAGAAGGCCCTGAAACTCGAACCTGCACATGTCCCCACTCTTCTCAATCGCTCGAAAGCTCTTTTCGCACTCGGCTATAAAAAACAAGCGGTCGCCCAAGCTCGCATGCTCGAAAACAACCCCGATGAATCGATCGCCCATCAAGCCCAAGCTCTCGTCTTGGCCTATACCGGCGCTATTTAAGATCAATCTTTACATTCTTTCCTTAGCTTCGATTGACATTTTAAAAAAAATAATATAAAGAAAAATTATGATGTCATCTTTAAGAGGAAAACGCCCATGTCCACGACCCCTCCTATTGGCGGGAATGAACCGCCTCGACCTCGGAAAGAGGAGCCTTCCTCAAGCAAACCTTCGATAAATCCTGAAACGCAAAAAAGCACTGAAATTTACCAAAAAACACCAAAATATTCTCCAAGCTCCTCGAGCTCCAGCAGCTCAAGCTCAAAATGGGCTGGCTCGCACCGATTTATATCCAGTCCTGGCGCAGCCTCATCCGTGCCTGTAGAACCTGAGACTCCTTCTGCTTCCTCTTCAATGCCCACATTCAGCGATTCTCAAAAAGCACGGCTGCGCTCTCAAATTAGAGAAGCCATGCGCGTCTGGGAGGGAAGAAAATCAGAAGAACAGCTTGGTCTACAGCTAATCATTACACATGATGGAGAAATTCATCTCTTTTGCCGCTCCATTAAAAGTTTAGCACAAGAAAGCAAAGCCTCATCGAGCGACTTTACAGCCATTATAGATCAGAAAGAAATTCAAGAGATTTTTAAAAACGCTCAGCTAGATCCAGAATCGACAGCCCTTTTAGAGCCCTTTCTTTCGAGTCAAAGAGCTCAAAACACCATCCGAGACATTTATCGTTCGGCTGCAGGAGCGGATCGAGTTCCACAGAGGGTGGAATTCGGCGATCGTTTTAATCGAGAAGTTCAGGCTGCATTAGAGAGATGGCACGATTTAAAAGAACAAAACGTCTCAGGTAAACTCCAGATGGTCATCGGTGCGGACAACCAAGTTCATCTCTTTTGCCGCTCAGGAACCCATGAAGATACATTTGAGAGACAGTTCTTTGATCCAAAAAGCCAAACACTCACCATTAATGATCAAGGGCTCATTGCATCTATCTTTGAGCAGGCGCATACCGCAGGTGAAATAAGCGATATCTCTTATGGAAAGCTCTCTTCACTTCTAGTGGAAAGAAAGACTCTTGTTCAAAGTTCATTACAGGCATTAACTGAGATCTCTTTATCCCCCAGTTTACCCAAACACTCCGATCGAATTCCAGAGCATGTCAAATGCGAGCCCATTATTCTACATAATGAAATCGATGAATCCATTCGTGATGCCATGAAAGAATGGGTTCGCATCGCAAAAAACAAGGGCAAGCCAAGGCTGCAGCTAATCACGAACACAAAAGGCGAAATCATTTTAACTTGTTTAGAACAGAGCCAACTAAAAAAACTACAAAACAGCATCGATGATCCCAATGAAATTGCATTGAGACTAGCACAAGCTGACCTCTCTAAGGCCTCGTGCCAATCGCTCGCTCCTTTTGTGGAATCTGTTGAAAAAAACCTGCCGAAACCAAGAAGTTTTACGCGCTTTATAAGAAGCGCCTTTTCACAGGATCCTGAAGCGATACGCAAAGCGCTCTATCATTTAAAACCTGAATCCAAACATGCCGAAGGCATATTTGGAGTGCGCGGTGTTCTCTACCAAAAGGGAGAATTAACGGGAGAACAAGGATCTGCTGCCGGCAATCCGTGCTGTAATGACTGGGTGGGCATGAAAGCGAATGGAACCATTGGTGTGATCGATGGCCCCGCACATGGAAGGCCTGAACTTCCGAAACGCTATTTCGCCTTCTACCAAGAAATATTTAACACGTTTGACCGTCTTGGAGAACAGTGCCGTGAGACATATGAAGATAACCTCTCCATGCGATTTGAAGATCTTCAACAATTCTGCAAGACAACTCTGGAAGAGGGATTAAAGAACTATCGCATTGAAATGTATACCATGGCAGAACAAGATGTCATGATTGCTGCAGAACAAAAACAGGCTCTCATCGATAGATTGCGTGCTGCTAAGGAGCGTTTTTTTTCTGAAAAAAATGAACCTACTAACGAAGAACTCATTGAGTTTGCCAAGCAACTCTATGATGAGGTGGATACCACACGATTGGAAGGATCAATTAGAAAGTTTGAAGCAAACAACACAAACATCCTATCAAAAGACTCGAGCGCTGCAGGTGATGAACGCTTCGTCATAGGCAACTTAATCATGATCGAATACTTCCAAGCAATCAAAGATAAAAATTATCAACGTCTGATCGAAATACGAAAAGCTCTCATTTACACAAAAAAAGAACCAAACGACATGACACTTATACGCGCAATGATTAGTGAAAAGGCTACGAGCGCAGGGGTTGCGAGTGATTTCTCTTCAATTAATGAACAGTTCTTGCTTAGAGATCTTTTCAACACCCTGACTCAAGTTTCGGAGGCGATGTTACCTTCTACGGATAGAATGTCATGCCCCGCTGTTGCTTTCGCAAAAGTGATGCCTACAAGAGAAGGTCTTTTTCTGCTTAAGCTACAAGCAGCTGATGCGACATCTCTTACGGCCACTTACGCCCCCTCTCAGACATCATCAACAATAGATACAGAACACGCAGAAAGTGCAGGATTTGGTGGACATAAAGGAAGGGAGGATACCCGTGTGGTTTTAGAACGAGTGACTCCTGGACAAATCGTTTCTGTGCAAACAGATGGGGTCACCGACTTTATCGGTAAAGATGCTTTAACAGAAGCTGTTGTTCAATCACCAAATCCAGAAGCGCTTTTCAATCACTTAGCAGAAGGATATTACGCACCTGAAAAGCCCATACACAGCGCTGTGGCAAAACCATCTGGCAGGCCTAATGAGATGAAACCCTTAGACCCTAATGGAATCAAGCCAAGCGAAGTCGATGATTTTTCCTGTGCACGGATGCGGATCATTTAGACAGAATGTGAAAAAAGCTCTGTACCGGACTAAAAAAGAAAGAGCGCGTCTTCACGATTTTCACGCTTAGGGAGTTAAAAAATACGGAATGGGAGCTTCCGAAAAATGTGTTGCGAGGTTTGGATCGCAGTGTTAATGTGACGTCATCAAACGATCTTCTTTTCTATCGCTGCTTTAACATTATTCATCCTCTGACAGAAGGGCTTTATGCTGACGCGCACTCCGCACGATACATGGTCTCAGTTTTTAGAATTCATTGAAGAGCGCTGTTCTGCAGCCGAGTTTGAAAACTGGTTTTCTGCGATCCATGTCATAAGCAGCACATCAGATGAGATCCTTCTGGAAGTTCCGAATATCTTCGTTCAAGAGTACATCCTCGACAACTATAAAAAGGATCTCGCTGCCTTCTTTCCCTTAAAGCCC
>JAGVMG010000041.1 GCA_020053915.1 Parachlamydiales bacterium
GACACAGAATTGGAAAAAGATACCCAAGAGCTTTTAAATGCGGTGGAAAATCCCTTCTTTTCTGATGAACTCAATGAATACCAGTACATGCTCGTTCCCACCGTGTTGCGAGACTCTACCCAGATCATTTTGTGTAAAACTTGGATCCATAAAAAATGGGATCAAGTCAAAAAATTTGCGAAAAAACACAAAAAAGCCCTGATCATTGGCGCTGCAGTCGTTGTCGCAGCAACGATCGTGGTTATCGCCGTCGCAGCTACGTCTGCAGCTGCAGGTGCTGCGGCAGGAGCGGCTGGCGCTGTTGCAGCTACCGCAGAGGATCACTGCACCTCAACAGAAACATCAGCAGCTTCTGACATGGAATCTATCCTGGTTCTTCCCGATGAAGGGTCCATGATTGCTATGAGCAACCAGATCTACCAGTTAAAAGAAAATCTCTTACAAGACCCACTTTTTCAAGAAACCACCGATCAAACACTCTCCGCAGAAGAAACAGGAAGGATTATCGGCTCACTTTTAGCCCATGACGTCTACCATCAACAGGTTCAAAATGATCCCTTAAGAGCATTGGATTATTCTTTAGAGTCGATCCTCACAAAACACTCAGCAATCGATACTACTTTTTCTACTGACTACACTTTTCGATATATCGATCCAGCCGCATCCCCTGATCTTAAGCGTGTGTCTCATCAGATCTGTGGGGATAAAGCGATGCAGCAAGGCTACTTTGAACAAGCCATCCGTCATTATGACCGCGCAATCGGAATGGATTCAAGAAATGGAGAAGCCCTTCTCGACAGAAGCCTTTGTCATTTTCACACCGAGAATTATGACAAAGCTCTCGATGACTATGCGCGCTATACCGCTCAATTTGAACCAATGCCCATGAGCCACATTGTCTCCATTTCAGAAGTTATGACAAGCTTTCAAAATGGATTAACCAATGGAATCTGTGAATCGGGAAAGTCTAGCTTACTCTTCATTGGCGATACCCTTACACATCCAGTGCGCACCCTTAAACAAACATTCAATGCTATATCTCATTTAGTCACTCTCGCTAAAAATAACGAATGGGAAACTGTGGGAAAAGCCGTTTCTCCTGAACTCCATGAACTGATTACTGAATGGGAAAGCCTGTCCCATGATCAAAGAGCCGAGCTCGCAGGCTATGCTCTAGGAAAACATGGAGCAGATCTTGCAACCCCAGCAGCTGTTGGTAAAGCAGCCAAAGTAAGTATTACCTGTGCTGAAGAATTAACTTCCTTCTGCAAAAACATCAAGATCGCTCATGAAACCCTGATTCTAGAAACAGCAGCAGAAATCGGGAATGGGGTTAAAATTGCAGAAGTGATTGAAGGAGGTCAACACACAGTACGTATTGCAGAAGAGCTCGGATACAATGGAACTCAAATCGGTCAGCTAAAAAAAGCAGGCCAACTTGAAACCACCGTTGCGAAGGATTGTGCTCACTTAAGCCTCCCCATGCAGGAATCAATTAATCTTTTTGAAGAGGCCAGAAAAAAGTTAAAGCCTCATCAAGGGAAATATATGCCAGAAATGATAGTGAGGGAGCTCATTCACGAGACCGGTCTTCCGACATTTCCTAGACCGAAAGGAATTCCTGAAAATTATAGAGTTAAGCTATCAGATAGAGGTAGCGGAATGAAGTATGTGCACCCTAAAGATGAGTCGACTTACGTTAGGATCATGCCGGGGAAACCTCATAGCCCTTACCCATATCAGAGATCGCCTTACGTAGTGCAAATGAAAAATGGAAAAACACTAGATAAATTTGGCAATGTGGTTCTTCATGACTCTCATGAGGCTCATATACCTATTTCCGAATTTGTATACACAGGAGAGCGTGTTGTCACTAACAGAGGAAGATAAAAAATATATTCTAAACGAATTTTTGAGAAACATTCTCCATATATCCGATAAAGAATATCAGAAAAGAGTCTGGATAAGAGGAGAAGGTCCCGAAGTTGACGACTTCGATGAAACTGTTTGTCATTTTTTTGATGATGGCGATCCTATTTTAAAAAATTACAAAGAATTTGGCATTAGTGAAAAGCAGCACGAATTATTAAATGAATTTCGAAAACACATTAAATCTTTCTCAGACGAAAATGACTGGCCACCAATGTTTATCGACTCCCCAGAGTGGACGAAAATTACAATCATGGCAAAAGAGGTCTTGGAAGCTTTTCATTATAATAGAAATGCATGAACCCTGAAGAAGAAAGAATGTAACCCTCTTCAAAACTATGGTTCTTCTGGGGCCTGGGGCATTAAGACTGACTCCGAGATCCAATCCCCTCCGATCGCCTTGTAGATGGCGATGAGATCACCTGCTAGCGCTTGCTCGCTTTCCACAAGTTGACTTTCCGAATCGATGAGAGATCTACGGGCTTGAAGGACTTGGATCTCGTTCGCAAGTCCCACTTCGTACAAATCCAGCATAATTTCCAATGTCCGGCGCTCTGCATCGACTTTTTGCTGTAATGAGTCCTTTCGCTTTTGCTCTTCAAAATAGGCCACAAGAGCGCTTTCCACATCTTTTAGCGAGGAGATCACTGTTTGCTTATAGGTAAGCAACGCTTGTCTTTCGAGAGACTTATTCACATCGACCTGTCCTCGCACCCTTCCAAAATCGAGGATGTTCCAATTGAGCCCTACACCGATGCTGAACATCCGGCTTGCCGATTTAAAGAGCTGATTGAGCTTACTGCTCTCTAAACCAGCTGAAGAACCTACCTTATTTCCTCCACCTAAACTAATTCCGGTAAGGGCGATATGGGGAAAGTAATCAGCAACGGCAGCACCGATCTGTTCTGTAGCAGCAGCAAGCTGTCTTTCAGCAGATCTCACATCGGGCCTGCGACGCAA
>JAGVMG010000009.1 GCA_020053915.1 Parachlamydiales bacterium
AAAAGTTTTTGCATATAACATGCTTTCGCTTAACATGGTTCCATTTCAAAGGAGATTGCCATGGGACAAAAGCAGAAGCATATTATATGTAAAAACTTTATTAACTATGTACTAGTCTTTGGCACTTGTGAAACCTGTACAATTGAAGAACAGCAAATGAGCATGAATGTAAATTATTTTGGTTCCATCCGAGTCTTGCAGGCAGTCCTGCCTCACATACGCCGTAGGCGCTCTTGCCAATTGATCCAAATCAGTAGTGTGGAAGGATATGAGGCGTTTCCCCATTGGGAAACTTATGTGTCGACGAAATTTGCTCTCGAAGGATTAACCGAGTCACTCGCTTCACAACTGGCTCCCTGGAATATCCGTGTCAGCCTTGTCAGCCCGGGAAATGTTAAAACTGAGGCTCCCATCCGAGCTCCTATCGGATCGCGGTCCCTTAAAGATACACCGGTTTATCAGCGCTACATCATGCAGGCAAGACAGCAGAGAATTGAAGCAAACGAGCAAGCGCTTCTTCCGATCGAAGTGGTGAAAGTAATTGAGGAGATTTTAAATAGCCCACATCCCCATTTGCGGTATCCTGTGGGGGATTTTGCCAAAAAACGCGCAGAGGATCGATTCCGAGATCCCTCAGGGGATTCGTATGTCGCGTTCAAAAATCAGCTTCTTGCTAGCACTTATTCTTTCAATCCTTCAGAAACATAATGGAAAAAGTGGAGAGCATCAGCTCCCGCAGTCATGCGGGAGCTGATCTCAACGTTTAAGAACTGCTCGAAGCACTTCTAACTTGGAGATCCCTTCTTTTTTCGATCAGCCATCTCTGATCATCCGAAGGTTTAGAGCTAAGTGTTTTTAAAACCGCTTTCTTAGCCTTAGCAGTCATCGCAGGCATAGCTGGAATCGCTGTTCCCATCTCTCCTGGAGGGATCATGCCGAACTGACGGAACAGTAGCTCCTGCAGCTCCTTTTGCGTAAGCGCCGTTGTCAATTGGCTATGCGCCATAAATAGATCATACTGTTCTTTGAAGGCTTTGAGCTCTTTTGAGCCTTTAATCGCATTGCGAATCGCCTTTTGCACTTCGATGTAGTGTGTCGTATCCACTTCTTGCGGAAACTGGCGCCGTGGTCTAAAGAACCTTGCAGCCTCAGGGTTCATTGTTTTTGTCTTAATGGCCTGAATCAGAGCATCTCGAGCGCTTTCGTTATAAAGGTGGTGATTAAATACAAACACGTATTCGTCTGAGAATAGATCACATAGATCAAAGAACCCTGGGAAATAAGTTAAATCGGGAGCAAAAATCTCCGATCTGCGATTGACATAAGTCTCGTGGTTCGGCATTCCATCTTGACAATAGCTTCCAGAGAACAAGAAGGTATAGAGGAACTCGGCCAGATAAGGAGCAGAACTAGAGGGTCTGCGGAAGCAATCCACGGTATCTTGATCAATCCGAGAAAGGAGAATCGCCTTGTAGGAGCGATCCCCATTTCTATCTGCATAGCACAGATGTAACTTCAGGTCATAATACCCACCTGATGCCTTTGTCAGACTATGTCGGGGAATGATATCGGCACCGCTTGCTTGAATTTCCATCCGCTGAGGACAATGTTGTGAGATCAATGCGTTGATTCTCTCTTTTGGCAAGAAGAGAACGGGATCTGTCGGCTGCAAAGGAAGGATCGGAACAGAACGGCTTAAGCTAACTTCAATATGCGTGTCACTCTGCAAAAGTCCCAAGACATTGCCCATCAGATGAGGACGCGTTGATGCCATCTGCTCTGAAACCGATGGGATGTTTTGAATATCTGCAATCTTCATCTTCGATGAGGGAAGGGTGTCGATATTCCACTCTCCAGAGACAGGCTTGAAAGTCGCTTCCAATGCAAGCGCGGGACTTTCTGAAAGGGTGGGAATATCTTTTAAACTTGGAGGCAAGGAAGGAAGAGGTGTTCCCATTCCCACGTGATAGGCAAAGGTGTCGATTGCCGATTCCACTTTGTATCCAAAGCTCTGGTAGATGGGACATTTCCACTCAGCATCTTTGAGCGTAATGTCTTCTATTCTGTCGATAAGCGGCGCATAAGACATAGCACCTACTGTGGTTTCAGATGCAAAATTTAGGTCCCCAGGAGAATTGATCCAAATACGGCGTTTGAGCTCTGATAATTCATAACGCTCCGCATCCCTGGATGCAGGTATAGAAAAGAAAAAAGAGAGTTTAGGAAGCCCAGAAGCAATTTGCTTGATGGATTTGTTTTCAAGAGTAATGCAAGCGTGAGTGATGGGCATTTCGATTGCTTTAGCGCTCAACCCAAAATTGGCATATCTAAAGATGTTGACTGGATAGATCAGAGCGCGTTTTTTTTCCCGTCCACGCAGGGCATCCATTACAGGCTCTTTCATAGGCACAAGATGCGTGGGTTTTTCGAGTTGACGAGACCAGTAAAACATCTGAGTTCCGACAAACTGATGTTTCAAAAGCTCTCTTTGAAACTGTAGGTTCTGTTGGAGTTCCATCCGTATTCTTAAACCAACGATTTGTCCACCAAGCTCTCTGTTTTGGATGAGCGTGCCTTTAAAGGTTTGATAGGCGTTGAGCAATCGCACTAAACATCGATCCGTTTGAGCAAACAGCTCGAGATGGGTATCGATCCCTGCTAGAAGGCGTTGACGTACCGCGTGAGATTCTGAAGACTGATCGCCGGTAGAGCTCACATATTCTTGATACATATCTGAAGCTGCCTGTAAATAGGGGAGCAAAGGGGCGTCAAAGGGAGTCGCAGGATCTAGATGATGTGCCAGAAGAGCCGTAGTATGGGAAGGCTTTTGCATGCTGATAGAGAGCGGTAGGCTTGGGCGTGAGCCGATAAATCCTCGATTCGCATCCACCTTTCCTCGATCCAGGTGCAACCCGATCCTCTTTAAGTCGGCTTTTTTTCCTCGGAATGTGAGTGCTGAATTGTCAGCCTCGCCAGTCATTTGCTTGAGCTGACCATTGAGTTCGGTCTCATGGATGATTTCGAACTGCGATTGCAATTGCTCTGCAATTGCTGCCTGCACTTCGCTGATAGCTAGGATCTGGTTGGAAGCTTCCTGACCGATTTTCTCTTCTAACACGAGTTGAGATTTTTCAATGGAGTCCTTGATCTCATTGAGCATGGGCATCAGATAAGTATGGGCAAAGGTAAAAAATGCCTTATGCGTGAGAGGCGGAAGCTCTTTTGGTTTATTGCTTCCAATTAATAGCTGCACGATCTGCACACCGAATAGAATCGCTGCCAATGTCGGCTCGCCGATGGCTAAGGGGCCTCCAATGAACTCCAATGCTTGGAGGAGGGTCTTTTGTTGCGTGACAATTTTTCCATCAACGACAACTTGTTTCTCCTTCATTGCATCTAAAAACAGATCAAAATAATAGAGAGCGGATCTGGTATTGCTGATGAACTCATTGCCTAATTTAGCCACTTCGGCAGCTTGAGCCCCCTTTTTCCACTCCATAAGTGTAAACAGGTTTTTAAAGTGGTCGATTGTCTGAGACACCGGTCGGTGCTGCCCTTCAATGATCGAACGCGCATATTGTACCTCAAGGGTGGCAACATATTCATCGAGTGTCATTGTGCTAGGGTCTTTGACTCCCGCCCAATTGAGGAACTTTGCGAGTCTATCGAGAGCTGCGCGCGTGTTCTTCTCTTCCAGCTCTTGTTCAGGGGTTGGACCTTCAGAACTAGAAGCAGTTGTCTGTTGAGATTCTGTAACTTGTGCATCTGATGTTTCAGTCGAATCAGGCTCTTCGGATCCGCTCACTTCTTTGGGTTCTAAATCCTCGGAATCGGATCCATCGAGTTCGTCAGAGGACAGGGTTTCAAGATCTGACCCATCGAGATCAGAGCCACCGAGTTCCTGACCCTCAGCACTATTTGGTTCATCAGTTTTTTCGACGAATTCAACCGGTTCAGTGGCAGACCCGCGTGGAGCCAGAAGCGCATGCAGGGGTCCAAGATTTCCTTGGAGAGACCCCCCACCTCCGCCATTGAAAGCGGCGTTAAACGCACCCTGAATACGAGGTGTAACAATCGACTTTCCTTCGACAATCCGTTGTTGTTTAAGTAGATCTTGTACAGCCTGATTTTTGATGGAATTGATTGCACTATCTTCATCTTTATCTGTCAGACAGTTTTTAACTAACTCATCCTGGTAGATGCGACCAATTTTGCCTTCAGAACCAGTTATTTTCCCGTCGTTGCTTAAAATTGCACGTTTATTTGTACTAATTAATCGATTATTTTCTGGAATTTTTTGGTATGTGTCATAAACACGCTTTAAGTCGGAAATGTCTTCTCCCTTAAAATAGACAATTATAGAATCTCCATCGGGCGTACGAACGGAAATTCCATACATCTTATTTGAATCAAATTGAGTAAATGAGCGATAGCATTTACCAAATTGATCCCAAAATTCATTTTTGCTCCCGACTTTGTAGGGATCAAAGTAAAGAGGCCCATTCTTTTTGATGTCCTGTTGTCTGTAGGCATCTTTGATGTAGATGCTACCTGAACTCGCATGGACCGTTTTTTTGCTGACTTTCAGGTCACTATTAACCAAATAGACAGTTTCCTTTTTTTCAGGAGTAAAATCATCGACTGACTTGACTACCTTGGTTTGCTGCTCTTGGAACGCTGTTGCTAATTGAGGCCTCTCCACTTCTTTAAGAGATTTAATCGTGTCGTTACGCTGTGAATTGTCATCTTCAAGGCCAGCGATGATCTCTTTTTCTGATAGAATTTCAGGGTTTGTTTCCTTAATTCCTCTACGTCGATTGGAAAAATCACTCCAGACGCCTCTGATCTGCTCATTGGCATCATCGATAATGACCTGACGTTGATGCAAAGCTGTCCAACGTTGGACAAAGGTTGGATTCGCATCAAGAGCCGCTTGGAATTGGGCATTTTGATCGCTTGTGAATATGTTAAAAATTGCGCCTACCGCATCATTTTTAGCATTTGTATCTAATTTTGCAGTTGCAATGGTTTGTTTGTACATCTGCTGATCAGACCAATTTTTGCTAAGCTCTTGCAAAGAAAGGACTTGTTTTTCTGTAAAATAGACTGTTGTGTATGTTGGTCTGCCGCTTTTATCAACGCCTTTGACCACAATTCCATAATAGCGCGCACTTGCATTATGAAACTTACTAAGACCATTTGGATTTTCTTCTGATTTCCATAAATCGTACAGATTAGATTTGCCATTAAAATCCTTAAAATGCTGATCAAATGTTTGCCAAAAAGATTTGTCTAAAATAAACTCAGCTTCATTGTAGGAACCTTTATTGTTAATGAAGCTAAAGCAGTCATTTCCAACATAGGACTCTAGAAAGAAATTAATTTGAACTCCGTTTTCGACGCGACATGATGTTAAATCTTTGCTCGTATCGTTGTCTGAAAGGAACGCCACTTTCATCAGATCCGGTCTTCCACGAGAATACTCTTGGGTATAATATCCGATCCCTTGTTTGGATGTCTCTTTTAGATGGGTGTTGACTTCTGCAAGCAAAGGTTCTGTCGCTGATATCGTGCGCACTGCGTCAGCATTTAGTTGCTCGGCATTCTCAAGTCTATTGATCCATGGAGAGTATCGTTCGTCAGTACGATCGACAAACTGAGTCACTTGCTCCACTTCACCGGAGCGGATCGCTGCAGAGCCGTTTGTAGTCTTTTCTTGAATGGATTGAAAGGTCTTTGGATTTTGAGCGATGGCATCTTGAGTGATTGTCTTCTCCCATTCCTTTAGCCAATAGCTCGAATCATCCTGTATTTCATCCGTAAATGGGAGTGCATGCCACGCATGTCCACAATTAGGCCCCGCATCGCTATTGGGCTCTAGTTCCACAATGTCAGGAGTTTGCTTGTTTTTCTTCTTCTCTCCTTTAGCGCATTGAGCTCCCTCCTCGATCAGGTCTCCTACTGTTGAAGTGGTTGAGGTCGTCATCTTGAGGTGAGAGGGGCCAGAAGAGCTAGAGAAGCTGCTTTCCATTCCAGCGCGTTCTTCCAAATGAGAGTCAGAGGAGCTACTAGTCGGAGAAGAAGAGCTCGAGGGTAACTGGGACTGGGATGGAAGGGAAGTAAAGCGGCTAACAGGGATCACCTTGAATCCTTTTGTGACTAATTTTGATCAAAAAAGATATCAAGGAAATAGGTATTAAGTCCATAGGAAACAAATTGAAAAAAGCTTTAATTACATCGATGCTTTTGATAAGCTTTTTGAATCCATAGTCTCATTTCCAGTATATCGTATTGCATTCAATCGAAGTTACTATCTTTACGCGCAATGTAATCGTCAATACTACTTGCAATATAGATTGAAACTATTGGACGTGAAAATGGCATAGCTTTGGGTTCTTTTCCATTTACTTCGTGCGATGTTCATCGGGAATAGCAATATAGACTTCCACTTCTTTGGGTGATCCGGTTCCGAATTTATCTCCATAAAGTTCAAAATCACCCGTATACGTACGCTGTAAATCAGGTTGCTTCCAAATATTACCCCAAGTTTCAATCAAGCTTGATGGGTATTCTCCTATGGCACGGAAGACCGCGTAGGAGCTAGCTGGAATCGTTTTTGCGACCATTCCTTCTGGAATTGTATCAAGTGAGCTAACGTAACAACCGATGACTACCGAATAGGGTTGAGTATGGTCGCCTGCATAATCGCAGTATAGAGCGATGACCTCATTAGAAACTTTATTGGGAATTTGGCTAATAATGCCTTCGTTGTAAAATCTTCCCCAGAGTTTGGGAATATCATGAGGTCCAGCTTCTGGCGCATTAGATGTCCGGCAATCGATCCCTATGACGAGTAGGGCGGGTTTCTCTACGATTGTGTTGTTTCCCACGATGTTCTCCTCTGTTAAATTTATTTTGCCGGCATTACGAGGAGAGTCTTGACCCAGAAGCGTGTCGCTGATCAGTACTGTTGCAATGGATAGAATTGTAAACAGAGCTTTCATGTTGTTCCCTCAGACTAATGTTTAAATATTCGGCAGATAGTACCAAGATTTGCGATCTTTTTCACTTTGTTTTTGCAGGAATCGAGCGGTGATACCGAACGCCTTTAATAAATAGCGCTAAAGAAGAGAAATCTTCAGAAATCGGACGAAAAATTTCATTTGGATAGGTTCAATTTCCCCTTTGTTAGTCCATTTGAAATTGTTGAATTCTTACGTGAATTCCTTGACAATAACAATTTTGTCATTGAAAGTGAGTCGCGGAGGAATCAGCTATGAAAATCAAATTTGGCAATCCATCTTCTTTTTTTCGACGCAGATTCGTCCATGCCATTTCATTTCGAATTGCTGAATTCTGGCACAAATTCCTTAACAACAATTTTGTCACTGAAAGTGAATCGCGAAGGAAACTCTTATGAAAATCATATATATTGCGCTCTCTTTAGTCACTGCTACTGTCAACCTTTTGGGAGGTCACTCTTCTCCTTATCGATGTAAAATGTCGGGAAACACTCTAGAGGCAGATGTCATCGTCATAGGTGCTGGAGCGGCAGGTTGTGTATTGATGAGCGAGCTATCAGAGAACGGTCAGTTTTCAGTCTTAGGAATAGAAGGGGGACTCAATTTAACAAGTGATCCAGCAATCGAAGCTGTAGGCCTTCCTGCTTTACTATTGGCAGGGACAGGAAGGTACAAGTATTTTTGGCCTGGATGGACTCAAACTGTACCTATGCCAGGGCTCAATGGCCGGACAAGCGATTGGACAACAGGAATGGTGTTGGGGGGTGGCGCATCGATTAACGGATTATACTATGGCAGAGGTTCGAACGCCGTCTACTCTCGTTGGGAAGAAGTTTCTGGCAGCAGCAATTGGAGTTTGGACAATATTCTGGCAACCTTCAATGCTCTTGAGAACTACCAAGGATTAACAACAACGCCAGGTGCACGAGGAGACAGCGGTCCTCTTAGCGTTCTACAGACACCAACGGTGTCTGATGTAACAATGAACGTCCTATTGCCGGCGTCACAGGCAGCGTTTCCTGGAATTCCAACTGTGGTGGATTATAATGATCCGAGTGCGGAGAACTGCATAGATCCTCGTGCTCAGTGGTTTATTGATCCTACAGGCACCAAGCGAGCGAGTAGCGCGACAGCCTATTTAAATAGCTCGGTGATGACGCCAGAAGGTCAAGGAGTGAATGGACACAAACTGTTTATGCTCTTTGATGCGGTTGCTACGAAAATCATATTCGATAAGCATGGGCGTGCCAAAAAAGTACAGTATATGCAGAACGGCCAACTCTTGGAAGCACGCGCTCGGAAAGCCGTTGTTTTAGCCGGCGGTATCAACAGTAGCAAGTTGCTACAGCTTTCGGGCATAGGTCCGGAGGAAGCGCTCAAGAATGCGGGGATCAAGCCCGTTTTCATCAATGAGAACGTAGGGAAACATCTTCAAAACCATCCGCTCATCTTCATTACGTTGGCAGCAAATCCCGCAACGAATGGTATCCCTCCTGGAGCGCCGTATGCATTTACGATCAATAGTGTCTACTTGCCCGAAGTGGGCGGTAGTGCAAGCGATCCGCGCATGCTACAGATTTTGTTCGAATATATACCAGCTGTTGGAGTGCTACCACCGTTCGTACTCATTGGGTTTGAGCTTTTGAATCCAGTGAGCGAAGGGAGTGTCACAATCCAAAGTGACAACTCATTTCAGATCGCAGCAGCCGACGACGCCTTTTATCAAGATCCTGTCGACTTGGAAAATATGAAGAATGCCGTCCAGTTCTATATTCGCGATCTGCTCGACCAGCTAGCCATGATTGATCCACCTCACTATCAACCCGTTATAACAGACCCGATTATCGGTGTTATCCTTGCAGGTTATAGCGACGACGCGGTAATACAGTACGTGAAAAATAACAGCAATCTTTCACTGGATGTCCACCATTTTGTATCGCACTGTAAAATGGCTCCTCTGAACGCGGGAGGTGTGGTAGATGGCGACACACGTGTTTATGGCACAAAGAACGTTTTTGTAGCAGATAACTCCATCTGTCCGGTGATTCCCGATATCAATACGGCAGCATCCGCTATGATGATCGGATTACGGAGCAGCGAAATTCTGAAATCCATCTTGCACAAAGAAAAATCACAATAAGAGCATTAACATGAAAAAAAATATTCTGCTCCCTTTAATGTCGCTTGTATTTTTTATGGCAGCTGATGTGCAAGCTCAAGAACAGCCTGCTAAAAGCAGCAGCTGTGTGGATGAGATGAATTTCTATGCTAAGATTTTGGGCGGTGCTAACTTCTTGCAAGACACGACAATCAATGGCAACAAAACCACATATGAGACAGGGTATGTTTTTTCCGGTTCTTTAGGGTATTGCTGGCGTTATTATGGCTTGCGTTTGGAAGGTGAATATGCTTTTAGAAGAAATGCGATAAGCAGAATCCATTTCATTACACAAGGCTCTTCCACGCGTGGACATTTCCAAACCTCCTCGTATATGGCCAATTTTTTATGGGATTTGCCTTTATGCGCTTGGGGGGCTGCATCTTGGAAAATCCAACCTTTTATGGGAGCTGGCTTAGGCTGTGATTTACAACAAATGCATTCCTCGAATTCTCGTATTGTATTTAGCCAAAAGTGGACCCGGCTTTCTTGGCAAGTGATGGCTGGGTTTTCCTATCCGATCTTCCGCAACGCAGAGATTTCGTTGGAATACAAATTCCATGAGGGAGGCAGTCATTTCTATAACCACTCCGTCGGCGTTGGGCTCACATATAAATTTGGCTTCATTAGAAAAAAGCGGTAAGACTCTTGTCCTCTATTTGGTCCACGGCAACAGAGTCGCCGTGGACCAAATGAAAATCTAGTCGCATGCCTTATAAGAGGTGATGTGTTTCATAGAGGCGAGCGATGGAGAAAAGCTCTTTTTTCGTCAAACTATTCAATTTGTCTTTGATATTTTCGAAATAATATTCGACTGTTCTTGGAGAGACAAACAAAATTGCCGCGGTATCCTTTGCGGTTTTCCCCTGAATAAGTAGTTTCAAGCAGTCTCGTTCTCTTTCCGATAGGCGAGAAGCTCTTCTTAATTTTTTATTCAGATCTTTATCGTCTAAAGGAGTTGCAGCAGCAGGATGCCAACCAATTTGTCGCAACAACCCTTGCATATCCCACGATTGCCAACTTTCATTAATTTGTCCGGTGCCGCCAAAACGAAAAAGAGTTTGTCCCCCTACAGCAAATTGACGATGTGTCTCTGGCATCCCAAAAAAGGAACCGCGGTGAATTCCCCCGCAGTTCCATCTAACAAATACTTTGTCGTTAATTGATAGAAGTTCTTCTATCTCAACATCGATAAATTGAAAGGCTTGAGCATATTCTAGATCAATTTTCTTAGTGTTTTCTCTTCCAGAAAGTTCTGGAAAGGGGGATGAATGGATTTCCTGCCAACTTGCAGGGCAATGCACCCTAGCATCCTCAGTGATAAATTGATCATAGCTAGAGAGATCTCCTTCGCCCATAAATTTTTCATAGATATGCCGAACGATTGAAATTTGTTCTTTGGTATTTTGCTTCATGAAAGACCTTAATTTATACCGATCGTAATTCAACGATCGGTATAATTATTAACCAAGAGGTTATTTATTCATATGCAAACCACCGATCTGGTACAGCAATCCAAACATATCCCACGCTTGCCAAACCTCTGCAATTTTCCCTTCAGGGGAGAAGCGATAGATGGTCATTCCTGTCAAAAAAAAAGGTTTATTTTCGGCTTTCACACCACGAAAATCCCTCTCATGTGTTCCTTCACAAGACCAACGAACGACAATTTTCTCCCCTTTGGGATCATTGGCAAAGACATCTTTGGTGAGGACATTTTTAAATTTAAAAGCCTTCCAGGCAGCATCAATTTCTTCAGTGTTTGACGAGCCATACACGATGCTCCAACTAGGGGGATAATTTCCGTGGATGTTTTCATCAAAAAATCGTTTATATCCCGATATATCCCCTTTTTCAAAAACCTCTTCGTAAAGATCTCTAAGAAGAGCGATATTTTTTTCAGCTTGTTGTCCTGTCATGAACATCTCCTTGGTTTAGAGTTCGCGCACGAACATAAACCAGCGGGAGATATCAGTTTCACCGTAAAATCTACTAGTTTTTGCAACTTTGAATTCCTGCGGCCATTGGTAGAGTTTGAAAATTCCAAGTCAGCAATGAACAGAATCTTTGAGTCAAGTTGATCGGTGTAGAATTGAGAGAATTGAATGGGAAGAAAAATGGGGCAACCTGGACTTGATCCAGAGACCGGCGGGTTATGAGTCCGCAGCACCCAAGCCTCTTTCCAGCAGCTAACTCCCAAAAATCATAGCGGAAAGCGCCCCTTTCCATCCATCGCGAACTATCGCCACTTATCGCACTTTTTTGTATGCCAGTGGTCCACAAATGGTCCACGGAAATTGTCGCCACGCTGTCGCGACTTTTTGAACCTTTCGGAAATTTCGAATGGTTCAAGTTGCTCTAAATCATTAAAAATAAGATATATAACGAATTTTTGAGAAACCTCTTCCTTTCGGCTCAACTGTTCAATATTTCTGTCTGTTCAATATATATTGAACAGTGTATTATAATGAACAGAAGGAGATCGTAATGAAAGGTCGTTTCCTAGTAAGTTCCAATGAAGATCCAGCAGAAGGGAATGTCTATGCAGACAAGTCTTCCCTTGTCCTTGATTGGCTGCTTCGAGAAGGGCTTTCCAAAGAAAGTTTTTCGTTGAGGGAAGTTGCTAAAGAAGCAGGGGTAAGTCTTGGTTTAGTTCAGCGTGTTTTCAATATTCTGGTACTGAAAGGACTTCTACAAGTTGAAGGAGTAAGAACTGCCAAGAGGTTTTCCTTTAACAAACCAAAAGAGCTTTTAGAGAGCTGGTTAGAGCACTATAGCATCGTGAAAAAATGCAAAATCAGGACATATGCTTCTGCTCTTTCTGGAAAGTCAGAGTGGTTCAAGGCTTTAAAGAAATCTGGACTCGATCAAAACGTAATCTTGGCTCTTCATTCGGCAGCTGAAGCACATGGGTATAAAAATACCAACCTGGAAGGACTAGAATTGTATATTCTTGATCCTTCGATTAGAGAGAAATTAGAAAGCGCCCTGCAATTAGAGCCCCAAGAAAGAGGGTACGAGGTTTTATTGATCGAGCCTTACTACAAAATGCTGCTTAAGGAAAATAGGAAGAGCTGTAAAGAAATTGGTATTTGCCCGCTTCTTCTTGCGTTTTTAGATCTTTATCATTTTCCTCTACGTGGACAAGAACAAGCAGAATTTATAGCTCAGCGAGCCCCTGAACTGAAGCGCATCTATAAAAGCCTTAAGAACAAATGAAACAGATTCAAGAAGACAAGATCATTTCAGAATTTTTAAATTCACTAGGACCATGGCGAGAATTCGTTGTTATTGGGGGCGGTTTTGCTCTCTTCATTTACAAGCTTTACCTCGCCGATCCCAAACTCGAGAATCTTCCTGTTGGAACGCGAGATATTGATTCGTTGATTCCAAGAAGAGTTCCTGAGATCTCTAAGAAGAACATCGCCAAATATCTCAATGAAGCGGGCTTTACTCATGTCTTCAAAGATGTCGATATTCCTGCGACCGAAAGCTTTGTGAAAGAGATCGATGGCGTAGAGGTAGAGATTGAGTTTTTAACCGACTCGGCTACCCGAGATGATAAGAATAAAAATGTTGTGATCGCAGGCATTGTTGCTCAGCCATTGAGCTACTTGACGCTGAGCCTGCAAACGACAATGAAATTTCAGACTTACTCACATGAAGCAGGAAAGGTTGTATCTCCCGGTGCATGGATCTTTCACAAGGGACTTACTTTTGCCAGACGGAAGAGCTCATCAAAGATGCTTAAGGATCTCTATGGCATCTGGTATGTAGTCACGCAGCTGGGAGATTTTTCCGATGAAGCGCTTGCTGAATTTGCTTTCCTCTCTCAGCAGCATCCGAAATGGCTGCAGACATTTCAGAAACAGTTGTCAAATTGGATGAACCAGGCTTCTCCCGCTGATTGGTCTAAGCTAGAAACACAAGACCCATCTGGGAAACTGAAAAAACTTAGTTTTGAACGGATTATAAAGAAGCTATCAACATTCCCTAACTCTGCTATTCCACTGATCCCTGCCAAAGTTAATGAGATTTCAAAAATTTCTCTTGGAGCCTTGATCGTCGATATGAAAGGGATACAATTGATTGAAAAGGTTAAAGAAGCGCTTGCTGCAGGTGCGGATGTGAATGATAATTCTCGAAATGGACACAGACCTCTTCAGCTAGCTTTAGCAAGGGGGCATACTGAGGTAGCTCGCTTATTAATTGAGCATGGAGCTGATCTGTATTATCGAGATCGAAGCGGGACAACTCCTCTACAAATGGCTATCAATCATGGTCAATTTCAAAATGCTGAGCTGTTAATTAAAAATGGAGTTCCATTTAATAAAAATAATACTAATCTTGAATTTGATTATGTTAAACATTATCAATTTATCACTGGTCGTTAATTAGCGCTTTGGATAAGTGGCGGAAGTGATTGTTTGCTTTGAATTTGATTCATCAGATTTTTTACGAATTCCAGGACTTTATCGGAATTAATTACCTTTCCTAAGCCAAGGTAGGTGTTCGAATCAGCTTTATCAATATAAGTCTCTGCGACAATCCCTATAAAAGCTAGCCGTGTCCCTATTGTAATACCAGTATTTGTAGAATATGACCCTTGATTATATAAAAATACAGGGCTTCCACTTGAACCGGGGAAGATACCCGCATCAATGAGAAATGATGACTTACCATTAAAATTATTCCAAACAGGGGTTGCAGTTATGCCTTGTCTAACAATCGGCAACCAGTTTTCTGGGTCACAAATGCCCTTTGGATATCCAATTATGGTTACAGTTTCAATAGCAGCGCAATTTTCTAATTCTGTTTTTTTAAAACAAAATGATTGAGTTATTGACTTAAAAAAAATCTCGCCTTTTTGTTTGATAACTTGATCTAAAATGCCAGCTATTGGAAAAGCAAAAATATCTTCATTAAAGTTTTTAGAAAGAGGAGTATATTGGCTAATAAAGTCACCATCAATTTCTACTCTAATTCTCTTTGTTTTATCTGGAGAAGAATTAGTAGAGCCATGAAATTCAACCCATACTTTTTTTGCGTTTTCAACAAGATGTAGATTTGTGATTAAAAGCGGAATAGACTCATTTTCACTAATTGAAAAATTAAATAAAAACCCAGTTCCAGTATGTCTTTCTTTTTCTTTCTCAACAAGAAGAGGAACTGTGCAAAATAAAAGCTGAGTTCCAATATCATCTAATTTCATTTTCTGCCTTTTGAATTTCATCGTCTTTAGGAAGTTGTTCTAAAATAGAATTGGCAATCTCTGCCTTGTTATTCCCATCCCAAAATCTTAAGAAAAAATAGCTCAGCAAGCATGCCACGGATAAAATCGGGAAGATGGTCCAGATCCAGATGCTGGGGGCGTTATTTCCCGTGCCTAAAGCTCCGGCGATTATACCAGCAAAAGTTAAACCACTCCCTAATAGAACTTCATGCCATGGAAATTTTTTAGCTGCGATGTCCTTTAATTTCCTCTTTATCTCTTTGATACAACTCGTCCTCAGAGAAATCATGCCGTCTCTTTTGTCGCTCTCCATCAAGTTAATTGGATATGATAATTGAGCTCGTAAAGCAGCGTCCTGATGTAAATCTTTTTGACTAGATTTGAAATGAACATCCGCAGCTGGGAGTGAGGAAGCAGTATTTTCTCTATTCATGGAAGCATTCTAAAAGATCCAGACATTATGTCCTATATTCAACTGATTTAACCCAAGAAATTGGGATTTTTTCCACTGACGCCATTTTTCGTTCCAACAGTTTGCGATAGAATTCAAACATTTACAACTAAACTCGTGCTATAACAATAGGAGCAAACATGGAACAGAGAGAAAGTGTGAATAGAGCTGATAATGACCTGAAAGGAATTACGATGCGGACGCACAAGCATTGCCAGTCTTATCGGGTGCGCATTCGGATGAAGGGCGGGCAGTATTTTGACAGGTCTTTTAAATCGAAGACGCTGGCTAAAAAGTGGAAGAGGGATATGGAATCAGCCATTGAACACGACAGATATGAATTTACCAACCCTGCAACGAAGCATACTCTTGCAGAATTGATCGATCTGTATATCCACAGGGTTCTTCCTTCCCAGCCAAAGAATGCAAAAAATACTCTTAGACATTTGCTTTGGTGGAAGCAAGAGCTTGGCCATCTCTTGCTTCCACCAAAGAAGATGTTGCCGAACATTTCTCGCGTTTTTTTGCTTTGACGGAAGAACTCTTTCAATATAGCGATCGATCAGCTCTGCTAAAGTATTTTTGCTGCCAGGTTTGACATATGCATATTTGCCTTGTTCAACAGCTGATTCAGTATCGCGTTTCCATTTCATAGCGAGGGTTTTGGAAGCGAATGATTGGATGAGGACCGGATGTCCTTTGATGCGAACTCGGGCGCGGTAAGAAACCGTCCCGTCTTTGTGGGTGCGTTTGTCGATGCCTTTCACAGCGTTACCTTTGGTTTGAATTTTCAAAGGTTAGCTGCTGGGGTTATCGCCAATTGTTGTAGGCGAGTGGTCCACAAATGGTCCACGGAGAGAAATCGCACTTCTGGCTGGTTTCGGTATTAAGTTATAACCAGCTCATTTTTAGTGCGATAAACTTGGAAAGAAATGTGGGGCAACCTGGACTTGAACCAGAGACCGGCGGGTTATGAGTCCGCTGCTCTAACCAACTGAGCTATTGCCCCATGTAGGTGTTCCATTATGCAATGCAGGGCGGGTCAAATCAAGTAAAATTGCGTGTGAGCGGTTTCAAGTAGCGTTTTTTTGCTATGTAGACGTTTCTATGGATTAGGTGTGGACATTTAGCTTTAAATTTTTAATGTTGGTGAATGCAATGACTGACATTTTAAGTTTGTTGCGGAGGAATGATGAAAGGTTGTTACGCGCGTGTTTTTCTATGCTCGATGATTTACTTCACGCTGCAGTGTGATGCTCTTGTGATTAATGTGACTAACAATTCGGATAGCGGTGGGGGATCGTTGCGCGAGGCGATCAACACGGCTAATACCAATGCTGGGAGCACGATCAATTTTAACATGGGGATTGGCAAGATTACGCTTACATCTCCTTTGCCTCCGATTTCTGCAAATGGCACACAAATTATTGGTCCTATGACGCCTCAGGAAATTGAGGGATCGACTTCAAGTTCGACAGCTGTGTTTTTTGTGTTGGAGGGGGTGACGGGTGTTGGGATTCAAAACTTGACGATTGAAAATGTCACGGCGTTGGGTGGACATGGGGGAGATGGGAGTACGGCTGCGGGCGGGGGTGGTCTTGGAGCGGGAGCGGGCTTGCTTGTTGCAAATGGGGCTGTTGTCGATATTGCGAATGTTACATTTACCAATAACAAAGCGCAGGGTGGGGATGGAGGAAAGCACAAAACCTTCGCATTGGATAAAGCGGGAGCGGCAGGGGGCGGGGGATTTCGAGGTGCAGGGGGAGAATCGACTTCACAAAATTGCCAAGGGGCTGGGGGTGGAGGCGGATTTGAGGGAGCGGGCGGAGAAGCTAAAACGAGAGATGATTGCGGCGGTGGTGGGGGCGGAGGACAGTTTTTTGATGGGGCGACTGTTTCCGAAACGCCGGGTGGTGGTGGTGGTGGTCAAACGGGAGATGGAACGGCAGAGGGAAGTGGGTGTACGCTAGGTTCTGGTTCTTCTAAAGCGGGGACGGGAGGGACGTCGGCCGGCGGCGGCGGTGGTGGTTCTGGAGCTGCGGGGGGTGCGGGAGAACACGGGAACTGCGGGGGGGATTCAGGAGGAAGTGTCGATTCTTTTCCAGGTGCGGATTCTCCTTCTGCCACCAATGATGATGGGGGTCCTGGTGCAAATGGAGGAAATGGAGGCTACGGCGGAGGTGGTGGTGGCGGTGGTGCCGGAGGAACTCCAAAACCTGGAGGGAAATTTGGGATTGGCGGTGCGGGAGGAAACGGAGGTTATGGAGGAGGTGGTGGCGGTGCTGGAGGACAAAATCCCAACAACACTGCAGAGGGTCTGGAATCATCTGGGAATGGAGGCAACGGCGGAAAATGGGGCGGTGGTGGTGGTTCTACTATTTCATCGGGTGGTAGCGGGGGTTTTGGAGCGGGCGGAGGCGGCGGCAACAATTCTGCCTTTGGAGGTAATGGCGGTTTTGGCGGCGGCGGCGGCGGTGGTGGTGGGAATCCTTTTGTGACCTCTGGTCCTGGGATAGGTGGTTTTGGAGCGGGAAACGGAGGGTTTGATAAAACTGAGGGAACCGGCGGCGGGGGCGGCGCAGGATTAGGTGGTGCGATCTTTGTCGATGTGTCGGGAACGCTAAACATTACAGATTGTGTTTTTTCGGGTAACTCGACTGTGGGTGGGGAAGGGGGAAAGGGATCTACTGGAGGAGGGAGCCATACGGATGGCACTTCGGGTCATGGCATGGGAGATGATTTATTTCTTATTTCGGGTACGACAACGACGTTTGCATCTACTGGGTCAATGGTCATTCCACATCCCATCATGAGCGATCTCAATGCGGCGGGAGGAGGCTTTTTGGGAGGCGTGGTGATCAATGGGTCGGGAAGTGTGAGTTTTCCTGATGGGAATACTTATACAGGGGGAACGACAATCAATGGGACATTGATCGTCTCTTCGGATACGGTGACTGCGGGAACGGGAGGAGGATTGGGCTATTACGACCCTGCGAATAACTTTCCGGGAAATGTGACGTTCGGAGGGGGAACGTTAAATACGACAAACACAATGGCTCCCGATTATTTTACGACGGCCCGCACGATCATTTTAAATGGAGGGGGAAATTTTCAGCCGGTGATCAGCTCGAGTGCCACTTACCAGGGGGTGATTCAAGGTGTAGGACCGCTGACTATTTCAGGGGGAGGGGTTGTCTATCCGACTGCGCAAAATACGTACACGGGAGGAACGATTGTCACAGGGGCTGTGTCGATTAGCTCGGATGGGAATTTGGGAGCTGCGGCAGGCGGCGTTTCGATGGGGCCGGGTTCTTTTTTAATCACGACAGCGGACGTTACATTGAATGCGTCGCGCACGTTCACATTGAATACGAGTTTTTGTAATATTTGGGTGGGAAGCGGTCTAAATTCCACAATTGCGGGACCGATCACGGGAACGGGGATTTTATTTAAAGATCAACCGGGGAATTTGAACTTAAGTGGTGCAAACAACTACATGGGAGGCACCATTGTCAATGGGGGCTCTCTGACTGTCAATTCGATGAGCCTTCCTGCAATGAATGGGACTCAGTTGAGTGGAACGTTGATTTTTGATCAGGGGTTTAGCGGCACATATGGGGGTGCGATTTCTGACTACCTCATGGGCACTGGAATTGTGATTAAACAGGGAGCGGGAACGCTGACGCTGACTCAAACGAATCCTTACTCTGGGGGGACGACGATTGCAGAAGGGGGGATTTCGATTGGGAGTGCTGCGAATTTAGGAACGGGAGGCATTGCCTTTACGGGCAATAGTTCTTTGTTGCTAACGGGTGTGGTGAATGCAAATCAACCGGTGACGATCAACACTGGGGTCACGGCAACCATTGGCGATGGAGGTGTTGCAAATACATCGACCTTCAGCGGTCTTTTGTCTGGTGGCGGCGTGCTGAATTTGAATATGTCTGCTTTAGGTCAACTGGTCCTTGCGAATCCGATGGCTAACACTTACTCGGGCGGTACGTTGTTAAATAGCGGGATTCTCTCGATTTCTCAAGGCAACAATTTAGGAACGGGGCCTCTCACATTCACGGGCAACAGCACATTGCTGCTGACGATGCCCTTAACTTCTCCTGCGACAGCGCAAATTTCAATTAATGGCGGGATCACGGGAACGGTTGATGATGGAGGCAATGCCTCGTTCATTGATGGGGTGATTCAAGATGGAACACCTTCTGGGGGTGCATTTCAAAAATTGGGAAGCGGTGTCATGACGCTCACCGCGCAAAGCACGTATCAAGGGAACACGACAATTGGCGCTGGAACATTAGCGCTTTTGGGCAGCGGCGGGATCTCTTCTACAAGCGAGGTGGCAATTGCAAGTGGAGCTACGTTTGATATCTCGCAGATCACTGCTTCGTCTTATTCAGGAAAACATATTACGGGAACGGGAACCGTTGCCTTAGGGAACAAAAATCTCACTGCCAATATTCTGGGTTCATCGACATTTGATGGTCTGATTACCGACGCTGCCATCAGTGGGCTGACGGGCGGGACATTGACGGTCAATGCGCCGGGCTCGGGATCTGTGGGGACGTTAACGTTGACTAATCCTGCGAATGCGTACACGGGCGGAACGATGATCGGAGGAGGAATTCTTTCGATCAGCAGCCAGGGAAATATTGGGACAGGGCCGGTGTCTTTTATTGGCAATAGCACGCTGCAGTTTTCTGCTGCGATTAATCCTTTTTCTCTTCCTCTTTCGATTAATAGCGGTGTCCAAGGAACGATCGATGATAGCGGGTTTAATTCTGAGATCAGCAGTATCATTACAGGGTTAGGATCTTTTAGAAAGATCGGCAGTGGCACATTGACGCTTTCAGCTAACAATGTCTATTCGGGGGGGACGCTTGTTGAAAATGGGGATCTTCTAGGGATCGGAACGGCGGGAGTGATGCCTCTTCAAGGAGAAATCAATATCACTAATGCGCTCTCTACTGTGATTTTCGATCAGACTGGAACGAATACTTTTAGCGGTGCAATCCGCGGCGTTGGCTCTATTGTGAAGCAAAATACAGGGACTTTGAATTGGGCTGGAACGAGCTCACATGCCGGCTCTACGACTATTAATGGAGGCACTCTTGCGCTTGTCGGCAGCGGTCAGATTTCTAGTGTTTCATTGCTTCAGATTAATAGCGGGATTTTTGATCTTTCGGGCTATACCGCCAATACCTTTTATAGAGCGGGAGATATTGCGGGTGCGAGTGGGACGCAAATTATTTTAGGTTCGATCAACTTGATCATGGGACGGTCGCTTTCAACAGCTTTTGACGGCAATATTTCTGGAAGCGGGTCTTTGACAAAGCAAGGCAGCGGCACGTTGACGTTAAGTGGGATGAACACTTATGGCGGGGGAACCATCATTAACGCAGGAGCGCTTGCCATTACGACTCTCGCTTCTTTGCCAACGGGAACCAATCTTACAATCAATAATGGTTCTTTGCTTGATGCGACGGCAATTCCTGCTTCAAGCACGCTTCTGATTGGAAATTTCGCTGGAAATGGAGGACAGATTAATCTTTCTAATACTACGATCTTAGAAACAACAGCTACTCAATCTACGACGTTCAGAAGTGTCGGCAGCGGCCTCAATGGAATGGGCGTTGCATTGGTCAAGCAGGGATCTGAGACTCTCAGACTGTTGGGCGTGAACACTTATACCGGTGGAACAACGATTAATGCAGGGACTTTAAGCATTTTTCAAGATGAGAGTTTGGGGGCTGTGGCGGGCAACTTGGATTTTGATGGCGGTATTCTTAGTGTGGAAGATGCGTTCGCTACGACAAGAGTTTTCCAGATGCTTTCAGGTGGCGGAACGGTCAAGGTCAGCTTAGCTCCTTCTGTGATGACTCTTAATAGTGGGTTAATTGGATCGGGCAGTTTCACAAAAACAGGGTTAGGCACTCTGGTGCTTGCTGCGAGCAACGGGAGTTACACAGGAGATGTCACTGTGGATCAAGGCGCGTTGATTGTAAGCAGCGATCTTCCTGTTGCTTTGACGGTGAATAGTTCCGGCTTGCTAGGAGGGGTGGGAACAATTGGGAATAGTTTAACCACCTTGTTAAACCATGGGACGATCAGCCCGGGTAATTCAATTGGGACGTTGAACATCATCGGCGATTATACGCAAAGCTCTACGGGACACCATCTTGTGGAAATCAATGACCAGGGCGCAAGCGATCTTCTCGCGATAACAGGTGCGGCAACGCTCGATGGATCGATCGATGTCATCCCTATGCGCGGTGCCTACTTTGCGAACTCAGGCATTGTTTATGAGGTTGTGAATGCCGTGGGCGGAAGGACAGGAGAATTTGCATCATTTAACATTTTGGATCCGGGCGGGATTTTAAAATTGCAAATCATCTATAACCCGACCCAAGTTTTGCTCACTGCTTTGAACAACCGTTTTTTCGTTCAGCCGGTCATTAAAGAGCATAACCCGAGACACGTGGGCGTTTACTTAGAGAGTTTGCAATATTATCAAGATAACGCTCCGATTCCGGCTCAAGAAGATCTCATTAGTGTGATTCAAAATCTCGTGCAGCTTAGCGATAATCAGCTGATTGCAGCGCTGGATCAATTGCATCCTGCGCAGTTTGGAGAATTTGGACTTGTCACAAACGATATCCGCAGTGAAATCGCATCGTTAATTCATAGCCATCCGAAAAAAGAGTGTTGTAACCATCTGCTCGAACTGATCCGTTGTGACAATGCGAGCTTGTGGCTCGAGACATTTGGAATGCATACCCATCAGAAGCCGCGCTCTCATCAGCGAGGCTTTACCTCAGAGACGGGTGGACTGATGCTTGGAGGAGACTACGCGTTTAGCAATGGGATTCTCATTGGAGCTGCTGCGGGCGGCGATACGACCTACCTTAAATGGAGTGGAGGGATGGGCCATGCCCACATCCCCAGCGTTTTTATGAGTCTATTTGCGGATTGGAGTCACAAGCGGGGATTTATCGAAACTTCAGTGATGGGCGGCTATGATTTTTTCCGCACAGAGCGTCATATTCATTTTACAGGAGAGAACCGCAAAGCAAAAAGCAAACACGGCGGCTATGATTTAAGCGCTCATTTAGGCGGCGGCTTTGACATTCGTACAGGAGCTTTCTTTGTTGAGCCTTTTTTCAATTTCGACTACTCGAACTTGCATCAAAATGGATTCTCCGAGCATGGGGCAGATAGCCTCGATCTCAAAGTGGAGGAGAAAGATTTTGGATTTTTAAGAGCGGAAGAGGGGGTTTCTCTGACAAGAAGTTATAAGACCCGTCGCGGTTGTTTTTCGCCACGGGTCTGGATGAGCTTTGTAACGAGTATGCCCCTTTACGGGAAAAATTACAAATCTGCGATGCAAGGACAAACAAAATCGTTCACTGTTTGGACCTATCACAGAACAGTCAATCGTTTCTCTCCAGGAATAGAATTGATCTGGTCCGTCAATTCTTCTGTGTCTTTAGCCGCGCGCTACGGTGCGGAGATAGGCAAAGACATTGTGGAGCAAAAAGCCGACTTTCGCTTTGAATGGGACTTTTGACCTCCCTCAAGAGGCAGATCTGCTGTTCATGGCATGTTGGACAGCTTCGATGAGTTGTCTCTCGATGGCAGAGGCAGTTCCCAGCTTCAATTCTTTGCATGAAGGAAGGGTGATTCCATAGCCATTAATCATCAGCATTTTGTGGCCGCCTTTAGCAGATCGGATTTGGGCGGGAATGCGATATAATTTTAAAATGGCGTAGACTTGTTTTAAGACCTTATCCTTTTTTGTGCTGCTTTCAAAGGCTTGTTGAATTTTGGTTGCTGCAGGTGATACTGGAGGCTCTTCGGAAGATGAGGAGGAAGAGGTTGAGGTGAATTCTTCAGGGAGAGGGGATGGTGTGCTGGAGCTTGCAGAGGATGGACTGGAAATTTGAGGAAGTGCACTTTGAGTATGGAGCTCGTCTAGTTGAGCTTGAAGCGTTTTGAAGACTTCTGTGTTTGTCTGAAAGCCTGCCACGGGGAATGTTTCTGGGGATGGGCGCGTTTTTTTTCGTTTACTTTTCTTTGAAGTGCTGGGGGCAATGGATAGGGTTTTAAGTTGATTCCACGCAGAGATAAAGCGGGCTGTGGGCGCAACAACTTCTTTCAATCTGCGGTTTAATCGTTTCAGTTTCTCTTGGATATGACGCAATGGGATGGGAGAAAGTGAGGGATTGAGAAGAGAGAGGAAATAGTTGTTTTGAAGGAAAGCGATTTGGGTATTGATCTGGTTGAGTTCTCGATGCCACTCTTCCATTAGAGGGGCAATCTGCTCTTCGATGGCTTGAAAGGAGTGGAGAAGCTCATGTGTGGTGTGTAGGTTTTCTTTGTTAACACTGCTTTCGATGAATGCCGCAAGGGGCTCATGTGCTGAGAGCTGCGTGCGGATCCCATCCAATTTTTTAAGACTTGCCTGATAGGTGCGTAGACCCATGGTGAAGGATTCGGGCTGTTTGTCGATGCCTTGAGATTTTTCAAAGGCTTTGATCTGTTCAAGCCAGGCTTGAGTGGCGGGGGTTTGTTTAACAGGACTTGGAAGAGAATTTAATCCTCTAAATGCGGTATGCGTTAGCTCAGTTGCATCCTCTGCAATCATCGAAGCGCTTCCTTGAAGAATAAAGTGTCTAAAATCCTTTTCTAAGGCTACTGCAAAATGCAAGCTGCGAGCAAGGTAGCGCTGAGACGAATCAATGCTTTCTGCTTCGATTGTTTCATTTTCTTTAGGATGATAGGTTGTCGTGATCTTTGCGGCTTGTGCTAGAGAATTAATGAGATCTAGAAGAGTATTCATTTGGGTGTATGTTTCCATCCACTGGTGAGTTCTCAAAGAATGAACGATGTGTTCGCAGTGAGAATTCCATTGTTCTTGTGTTTCTTGTGTAAGAGAGGGTGCTTGCCTCACATACTCTTGGAGTATTTTAACGCGGGAGAGAAGAAGGCGTTGGAGTTGTTTAGGTGTGATCTGGGCAGTTGTTTTAAGGTGATATTCCATCTGATGCAATTCGTTACTTATAAATGTTCTTAAGCGCAATTCTAAACCAGGTTGGGTTGTAATGTGGCGGACCAGAGTGTGCAAAGGAGCTTGGATTTCTAATAGTGTCTCAATGAGATGTTGAGTCTGAGGGCTTTGTCCTAAGGATTGCTCGATGAGCGGGGCGAGTGATTCAAACGCGGCGAGACAACTCTTCTGCTTTTCTAGGCTTTTTTCATCTTGTCCAATGAGTAGACTGTCCAGAAGTTCCCATAAAGATCCATGAATGTTATCCCAGTGGGCTAAAAGTTGTGGTGCGAGTGCATTGATTTCGGATGAGGAAAAAGAGCTTCTTTGGAGGGCTGCTTGACTCATCATATCCCAGAGGGTTCTCATCGATTCTACTGGGCTGACTTGAGAGTTATAGCGATTGATAAGATGGCATAAGGACTCATAAAAGGAGCCCATTAATTGATCAGCTTCTTTCAGGCTAAGTGCTGTGGAGCTGCTTATTTCTTGGGATTTAGGGACCATAACCATAGTGGTAGAGCAGGAAGGCGTTGGCGCTCTTTTGGAAACGGAAAGGTGGCTTTTGCCCTTAGGTTGTAAAACGGCATTAGGTTTCCCTCCGAGCTGTTGAATTTTTTGAAGCGCAGAATGAGCGCCAAAGACCGCTTCCGGTGTTGTTGTGAACAACTGCATAAAGCGTTTTCGCGTCATGACTTTAGAATCAAATTCATAGCGATCATGCTCTTTTTTTGGCTTGACTAAGACAACCTCAGTTCCCGATTTCTTTTGACGTTCTTTAGCTATTCTTTTCTGAAGCTGTTCCTTTGGAGGGAACTGAGCTCTTGCAATTTCTTTTGGACATGTCAGAGGTAAGAGACTCCCTGGAGGAACAAACAAAGCAAGTGGAATTAGAAAAAGGTAGTTCTTCGTTTCGTATTCGGGTTGACCGGTTAAAAAATTTGTTCCGTGTTCGACTTGCCGGGTTAAAAGAATTTTAATTAGGATTTTGTCAGCCGGTGTTTCACGAGGTGCAATCTGAATCGGTTGGGATGAGGCTGTTGATGATGAGGAGCTGGAGGAAGAGGTGATGGAGGGTAATCTTGAAATAGATGAACTCATATGCTGTTTCCTTAATTTTAATTTAATTGATTATATCTTATTAATGCATATTATTTCAATGGTTGTTTGAGTTTTTGTTTATTGTAATTTAATTGGATGTGCACGGAAATTTTTTGAAATGTAAATATTTTTTTGCATAGAAACTCTAAATTATTTATATAGAGTTTTTGGAGTGATGCTAAGGAGATTTAGGACTAGATGGATCGGAAGCTGAAATTAGCTGCACGGCTGGCATGTTCTCTTTTGTGTTCTTCCTTGTCTGCAGATCTTGTTTCTAACGAGGCAATGGATCTGGAGTTTGAGAGAATGGCAGAGCAGTATCATGTTGAACTCATTCCTGCGAAATTGGGCAAAGATCAGCTCGCTTACATCGAAGAGCAAATTTTGACGCGTGCGGATAGCTTGCCCATTGAAAGTTTCGAAGATGCGACAGATCCCTATTTGGAAGGCTATATCCAGGCTCTTGTGGATATGCATTTCTATGATTACCGTGTGGTTGTCTCAGTCAAAGATCACCATGTCACATTATCGAATCTGCCGAAGAACGAACTCATGTCAAACAGTATTGTCGAGTTTGTCAAAGATCTACCGGGGGTTCTCAGCGTTGAAGTGAAATCTGAAGTTTCCAAAGAGGAGATGGCGGCTCGTGAGAAATATGTCGAGCAGCCGCGGATCAATGGGATCTGGTTTCCTCAATCGACTGTGTTATTTGCCCCGCTTATCGCAGATCCTCGCCAACCGATCTACTCTGCTGCGATGCGCTTTGGAGATCGGGTGATCGGACAAATTGCGGCCGCGGTCTCATTGGGAGATGAATTCCCGATCTACCGCTGGAGAAATGTGTTTCGCTGGCATGGCGATTTGCAGGTGGGGATTGAAGGAGCGGTTTGGTCTGTTTTCAACTATTGGCATGTGCCGAAATGTTCTAAGCATGAGTCCTGCGAGCTGGTTAATACCGACTTTTATGTCGGCATCCCTCTGACTTATGCAGCTGACAAATGGTCATTCCGCTTAAGATTGTACCATATTTCTTCCCACTTGGGAGATGAGTTTTTATGCAACCGTCCCTGGTTTTGCAAGAAACGCGTGAACCCAAGCATGGAAGCGATCGACTTTTTCTCCTCCTATCAATTCTCTCGCCACTTGCGCGGTTATTTTGGACCGGGTGTCGTTGTGCATAGCGACCCGACCTTCCGCATTAAGCCGCTGTATATCGAATATGGGATGGAGCTGAGGATCTTGGGACGGAAGCTCGATTATCACAGATTATACGGAACTCCTTTCTTTGCCGTGCATTTAGAGAACTGGCAGCAGAGAAAGTGGGATTTGGATATGACATTCAAGCTCGGGTATGAAATCAGTAAGATGCAGGGGATTGGCCGCAAGATGCGCCTCTACGTCGATTATCACCATGGCTTTTCTTATGAAGGGCAGTTCTTTAATGAGCGCACGGAATACGGAGAAGTGGGCTTTTCTTGGGGATTCTAAGCAACGACGACAAAGCCTTCCTTGGCAGGTGGAAAGTTTGGGCCGATGGGCAATGTTCCAGTGAAGTACTGCCTGTAGACCTTAAGCCCTTGTTCTGCTGTTCGGATACAATAAAAACAGTTACTGATCCATTCTGATTTGGCAATTGTCCCAGCTGCAAGATTGCACAAAAAGCGAGATGTGATTTTTTGTTTCCAGTAATCGATCTCTCCGAAGAGGAGAATCGGTGTAGGTATCACAGCGCCGACTTTGCGTCTCACTTCTTCTAGGCATTGTTCGAAATCTGTTCCAAAGCCTCCTGTGAGAATGATGGGAAAGTCAAGATGGAATTCCGCTTGGCGCTCGACGAGACGGTCGAGGCGAAATGTCATTTTCGCGTCAATGTAAGGATTTTGTTTTTGCTCCTGGACATTCAGGTTGGTGCTTGTGCGGAAATCAACGACATTCGCGCAGGATAGGATTCCAATTCTTTGCGCAACTCGATTACCCACTTCCATGAGGCCAGGGCCGCCTCCCGTTACAAGAGCAATGGGCGTGTTAGGATTGAGATGAGGATGATCGAGTTCTTGACGCATATGCTCGATCCCTTGTAGCAAAAGCGAGAGCTCTTGTTCAAAGTTCCCTTCCATGAGATTCGATCCATAGATTCCAAAAAAAGTCGCTTTGACAAAAGTGTCGACAAGCTCTAAGGGAACGAACATACCAGAATCTTTGCTAGGTTTCGGGATGTACTGGAGAATTTTTTTCGATGTTTGATCGACCCAAAAGACGGGGATTCCGAATTTACTCAAATCGAGAAGCATGGAGCGGTCTTCGTGAGAAAAAAAGCTGCCATGAGAAAGGGAGGGGAATTGAAAGTAGATCCCTTTTAAGCAGCGTTGCACGATGTCGCCGAGGATCATCCGTTTCATTAAAGGGGAGGGGAGATAGCGGCAAAGAAGAACCCCTTGGCTTGTGATGAGCCCCTCTTCAATGCTCTTTAAGAAAGGATAGCAGGGCTGCTGCTCGATATAACGCTCAGCGAGGACGGCTTGTTGTCCAGGATGAAAAAGCCCAGGGAAATCGCTTTTAAGCGTGTCTCGGGTAATCCAATCTTTTGCCATAAGATGTTGCATTTGCTCTCCCTTCACCACAAACACAGAGGCATGGAGTTCGAGGGGAGGGGGTGCAGTTTCAAAGGCTTTAAAAAGAGCTTTTGGATTTTCTAAAGAGGATTTCAGTTGGTCTCGATCGGCAAAAAAAACGTGCTCGCGATGGGGCTCCAAAGTGTAAAACTCGATCGGGATCTGAGAAATCTCTTCATCAGAAGAGCCGAAGAGCTCATAGACATCCCCGGATGCTTTAGTATCGGGCTCAAGAACATTTGCAGAGGTGTGCGTGTAACCTTGCGGCAGAAGTGCATCGATCACTTTTCCAAAGGCGGTACGGATGTGAAGCGGCGCTGTGCGTACGAGAAGGATTTTATTTTCTTCGACGATCCTTTTGCCCAGCGGCATCCAGATTTGATTGAGTTGAATCAGAGTACGCAGGCGAAAGTGGGGATAGCAGAGCGCTTTAGAAAGTGTCGGCTGAAGCCCGAGCATCGATTCTTCGTCATAAGCAAGAACCCCCTGCTGGAGGCGCAGATAAGCGACGAGGCGCCCGTCAATTTTTTCGAGCAGCAGTTCGTCTCTACCCTCGGGGCCTCCCAGAGAAAGCAAGGGACGGCCTTGTCGATCGCTCCTCCCAAACATGCGAAGCAAATAGTCGGGATTGCGGACTTTACGTCTAGGATCAGAAGCGAATAACTTGCCGATGTAAGATCCTTCAGTGAGCTGTTGCATCATTGCACCCGCGATTTTCCCATACGCAATCAGCTGAACGGTGACCCGGGCAGAGTGTGTGGAGGGATCGAGTGAAAGCGCGAGGAGATTGCCGTGCAGCCCCAGTTGGGCCATGGTGCTTTTAAGGTTAAAAGAAATGTGCTCTTGATCAATTTGAAAACCGACGAATGCAGAAGAGATGTTCAGAATAGACATCTCCACTTCGATCGTAATAGCATCGATTTTCCTTATGGAAGTGATCATTCCATCAGGGGTGACAAGATCGTAGTGGTCGGAACAGAGATAGCTATCCATAAGACCTCTTGCTAACTTAAGGTTCTGTCGTTTTTCGGGTTCTTTTGAACCGATTTTCGACCCACCCCGCGGGGGGTTATATCAACATGCGTATATTACCCCCCGCGGGGTGG
>JAGVMG010000003.1 GCA_020053915.1 Parachlamydiales bacterium
ACAAGTTACTCTAGATGCCCTCTTTGCCATTCGTGGCACTGGACTGATTGCCCCTTAATCGGGAGAAGCTTTCTGCTTCAGCTGAGAGAGAATCTTCACATTCGTCCAAAGAGCTAAACTCCCCCGCCATATGCATACTCAATTTCCACTTTTCTCCTCTCATCTCGATCTAGCCTTCAGCTATTGGCATCGCGTGCTCCAGTCGGGAGATACTGTGATTGATGCCACCTGCGGAAACGGCAAAGATACGTTGCGTTTAGCTCAACTGTTATTGCCACTCGGAGAAAAGGGGCAAGTCATCGGCATCGATATCCAGCCCATAGCTCTGATACAAACACGGCAGTTATTAGCAGCGCACCTTTCGCACGCCGAGCTAGACAGGGTGACTCTCCTTGAGCAATCGCATGCGACACTCCCTTCTTTTCCCGACGCAATTGTACGCCTCGTCGTCTACAATTTGGGCTACCTTCCCGGAAGCAATAAATCAGTGAAAACACAGTGGGAGACCACCTTAGAGAGCGTAGAGGCGGCGCTTAAGCTGCTCGCACCGGGTGGGATCATCAGCATCACCTGCTATCCGGGACACCCGGAAGGAAAAGAGGAACAGACAAAACTCTTAGAGATGACTCATGCATTACCGACGCAGCTTTGGAACATCTGCCACCACCGATGGGTGAACTCAGCGACATCTCCTTCGTTACTTCTATTGCAAAAGAAAACATCGTCAACTTGAACTTGAGAGGAACCTATGGCCGCTACTGCAACGACACCCAGACGAACTGATCAATCCTTATTTGATATCTACAACTCACATGATACACCTTTAGACACAGCGCTTGCTGCCTTTCAAGAAGAATTCGATGACACTGAAATTTTTGCAGTGTTAGTAGAATGGGGTGTAGGCATTCCCGATAGCTCTAGACACTATGGAGCCAAGCAAAGCTATGAGCTCTTTCTAGGAGTTAAATGCGAAGAAATCATGAGCTTTGGTCTTACGCAAGGAAGCGATCTAAGAGCCCTTGGAATCAACACAGACATTAAGTTCTATTGTAATCGATTAGAAAAAGCGGTAGGAAAAGAAAGGGAGGCCCTCTTCTCCATCATCACTGAGAATTTAAAGGAACAAGCAAGGCTATGGAAAGATGAAAAAGGCTGCCTATACTATATCAAATTGATCGATTCCTTCTCGATCAGCAAACCGTCTTCCGAAGAAATCCTGCAGTTGAATTCTGAGCTGATTGAGTTATATAAGAAAAATGATCTTGCGCTCCTCCGCACTCATCTACAGGTCGTCAGAGCTGCACTCCATGGAGTAGAGTTGCAACCTACAGATTCGAGTGAATCAACCTGCATCTTCAAAAAATGGGAGCTTTTTCAAAAACTTAAAGAGGCAGCCCTCTCTCCCGACAAAGATGACATCCAAGTTATCATGCTTGAAATCCAAGCAAACGTGACTAAAAAGGAATACTCTCAGATTGCTGGAAAACTTTTCTTTTGCACCGCTAAAATGCATAAGGCGAGCGGTGCTGCAGAACGACTGCGCAAATATGGAATCAAAGCTTTTCTTCACCAGAATGAACACAGCATGACAGCAGAAGAGCAGATTCAAGTGATTGAACAGGTATCCGCCCTAAACGTACTCTTCGCACTCCGCGAATTAATCACAACAGAACAACATGAAAAGATCGCGCTTCTTTTAGGTTACCTGGAACAAATTGATTTAGGCCCGAACTTTCATACTGATGGAGGCTTTTTAGCGACCTATTTTTTTCAGACCCTTTGGGAGCAGGCTGGACGTCCTGACACCGCTCCTGCCGATTACAGCAAAGGAGCGCTTGCAAATGCAATCCCTCTTGTAAACCAGATTAAACTGGAAGCTGTGCGGAGAACAATTTGGAAACTTCATAATTACATAAACAACTAGATTTTTAATTAAAATATATTCTCCGACTTGATTATTAATTACGAAACAGTTACAATGAATACAGGGCGTGTGTTTCCGCTCGATAATAACCAAGTAATAACATAATAAAAAAGCCGGGGATTATGAAACTAGTAAAGATTAATTTGAACTTAACGCAGTCGCGTGCATTGCATAGCGAAGTGCGAGCGATTCAAGGGAAGTTAGAGCATCCCGTGATTTCAAGAAAAAAAGCGCGTCAGCTCAGCCAAAAGCTCGATCGCGTATGCTCTCAGCTTTTTACAATGAAAAGCCAAGAGCCCTCCCCTTTTATGCAGGCGGCGTTAGGCGAGATGGAGCAGAAGGTCATCCACCTGTATCGGGAGATCGAAGAGGCTTTAGTCAAACGGCAGGTGTCTCAAATCAAAGAAGAAACAAATTCTTTGAAACAGGCGTTAACCGGGGGCACAGTCTCTCACCGCGCTGTCGATGAACTTAAAAAAAAGATTGCAGAGCTCACCTCGGATTTCCGCCCCTCTATTGAAGATAGACGTGTCATTGCCGATGCGGAGCGCACCCTTGAAATGGCAAGCCAAGGTCCTTCGAATAAGCAGATTCCTCCTGTCTATTCGATGGATGATGACTTGAATGCGGGTGAATTTGAAGAGCTCCTAGAGATCGCCTACACTCTCTATGAAGGAAATGTGACGGATGCTAAAAGAAAATTTAATCAACTGCCTCAAGGTCACAAAATGAGAATCCAAGAGCACGTTGCTCACCTCGGCGGGGTATTGTTTACGAGTTACCTAGAAACACAGAAAGCGTTATTTGCCACAGTGAATGAAATTGTTCAGAATGGTGAGCTCTATCCTTCGGAAGATCTCATTGAGGACATTTTCCATGAGCTTAAGATCTTGGCAGATCACGCTCGTCAAACAACGGTTGTGGAGTTTTCACTCGGGGCATAATATAAAAACTGCCGGCAACGACGAGAAGCTCATCTGCCAGTTCTGCCTGGTCTAGTGCATGGATCAGTGCAGAATTGACTTCCTCATGGCAGGTGTAGGGGATCTTATGTTGCAGGGCTGCAGCAAGTTCACTTGTCGTAGCAGCTCTAGGGTTTGATGCTTGAACGAAGTGAATGTGGGTTGCTGCTTGGGAAACAATTCCCAAGCAGGCCCCGATCTCTTTATCCCGACAGAGGCCAATCAAATAACGGATTTTGCGCCCTGGAAAACGGTGGGAGACTGCCTGGACCAAACGGGCAAACGCATCCGGATTATGAGCAACATCAAATAAGATGCGCCCATGCTGCTCTAGACGGCAAGGAGGCAGAGCTTGTAAGCCTTCGTTAATCTGTTCTTGTGTTAACCCAAATCGTTCTATCAAAAGAGTTAAACTCTTTTCAGCAATTGCCTGATTTTCTTCATCGTAGAAGGGAAATGAATGGATAACCTCGTAAAGGGGGCAATCTAGCCGTGCGGCTTCTTTATAAAACACCTTTTGACGTGCATGGGGGCCTAAAACGACGGGAACGTTTTTTTTTAAAATGCCCGCTTTTTCAAAAGCAATTGCCTCGAGATCCTCTCCTAAAAGGTGAGCATGCTCTTTGCTAATGGATGTGATGACACTCAAAAAGGGTTCGATTACATTTGTAGCATCATAACGTCCGCCAAGTCCCGTTTCAATGACGGCAACATCCACTCGGTTTTCGCGGAAGATCTCGAAGGCAAGAAGCGTTGCGAGCTCAAAGAAAGTCGCATTATGGGGTAAGCTAAGCAATTTGGATAACCCCTCTTCTGCTTCGATCTCGCTAATAGGCTGAGAATTGATGACTATTCTTTCGCAAAACGAAAAGAGATGGGGCGATGTATATAACCCAACGCGCAGGCCCGCGGCTTCGAGTGCGCGTGCAATTTTTGTGGCCACAGAGCCTTTTCCATTGCTACCGGCAATATGGATACAGGGGTATGCGTGCTGAGGGAATTCAAGGATTGCAGAGAGCCGTTGCATCGTCTCCAGCCCTCGTCTGTTTCCAGGAGGAGGAACGCGTTTAAAAATCTCTTCGATCAAACGCATAGCTTTGCAAAAATCGCATGAAAGGTTGGTTCATCCACCCAAGAGCTTCCTAGAGGGACATAGGCTTTGATATCTCCGTGGAAATCAGATCCTCCGCTGCTTAAGAGGTTCTTTTCTTTTGCGAGTTTTAGCCATCGCTTTTCTTGATCTGCTAAAAATCTACCGTAATAACATTCGATCCCATCAAAAGGTAAACGAAGAAGTTCTTTTAACAGATGATTGCGGTCGATGAGGTGGGGATGGGCGAGGAAGGCTTTTCCTTGGGCTTGATGGATAATTTCGATGGTTTCAGGGATCGAAAATGCATCTCCAGAAACAAAGGCTCTTTTTCCATCTCCCAGATACTGTTGAAAGGCTTCGCGGATCGAGCTGACATATCCCTTATCCACCATGAGTTGTGCGATGTGGGGCCGTCCAATACTCTCTACGCCCTTAGCGCGCAATTCCTCTTCAGAAATTGGCATGCGGAGCTTAGCAAGTTCTTCCAAAATCGCATGATTGCGTTTAAGCCGTCTTTCCTGGTGCTGGGCGCATAAGTTGAGAATGCCGGGGTCATCGAGGAGAAAATCATATCCAAGAATATGAATGCTCCACTGTTTAAAGACACAGGAAAATTCAGCGCCGGTTCCTAAAAGAATCCCCTGTTCTTTCGCAGCAGGAATCGCTGTTTTGTAGGCTTCGATCGTATCATGGTCTGTAATCGATAGTCCTTTTAAACCGATCTCTTTCGCATGGCGGATCAGTTCTACAGGAGAAAATGTTCCGTCGCTACAAGTCGAGTGGCAATGCAGATCAGCTCGAAATTGAGAGGATTTAGCGGTAGGGGATGCATCGGATTTCCAATTCAAGTTCGACACCTGTTTTTTCTTTGACGGTTTGTTTAACAACTTCTGCAAGCTCGAGAATCGAGTGTGCGCTCGCAACACCTGAGTTGACGATAAAATTTGCGTGTTTCGATGACACTTCCGCTCCTCCCACAGATAGACCTTTGAGACCTGCTTGCTGGATCAACGCTCCTGCAGACTGCTCTGGAGGATTGCGAAAGACACAGCCGGCGGATTTCTCACCGTATGGCTGCGTACGCGTGCGGTATTCTACAATCGAAAGCTGTTTTTTGCGCGCTTCAGGACAAGGGCTAACGAGAAATTTCGCTGCGACAATCGCCCCTTTTTTGTGGTGGAAAGAGGAAAAGCGGTAACTAAATTCAAGCTGCGTTTTTGACAACACTTCAAGCTGTCCTTCTGCATTGACAAAACTCACTTCGATGAGTGCGTCCGCAGTTTCCGAACCGCTCGCTCCTGCGTTCATAAATACAGCGCCGCCAACCGATCCGGGAATTCCGGACGCAAATTCAAGACCCGACCACCCATTGCGCGCAGTTTGCACGCCGAGCAAGGAAAAACTATATCCTGCTCCCACAGAAATGACCGGCCAGTCGGGTTGAAAAAAAGAAATCTTATTGAGGATCACAAGCCCATCGAATCCCCGATCGTCGAACAGACAATTGGATCCTTTGCCGATAACAAGAAAGGGAAGTTGATGTTGGTGGCAATAACTTAAAAGCGCCTGCATTTCTTCAATGGTATTCGCTTCAGTGAAAAATCGAGCCGGCCCACCAATTCCAAATGTGGAGTATTGACTGAGAGGCTTTTCAACTTCAAACCGAAACGGCAGGGACATCAGGGCAGCCTTGGGTGAGCTGGAGTTGGTAGATCGCATCTAAAATCGCATTGACAAATGTCGCAGCTTCCGGGGTCGCAAACTTACGTGAAAGACGGATGGCTTCTGCGATCGCTACCTTGGGAGGCACTGTTTCTGAAAACAGCAGCTCATAGACACCCAATCTTAAGATATTGCGCTCAATACGAGGAATCCGTTCAAAGTCGTAAGCTTTAGAATGCTGTGTAATCCTCTCATCAATCTGATTAAGCTTTTCTTGAATTTTAAGCTTTTCTTCATGCGCAATCCGCATCACTTTTTTCGTGACTGATAGCTCATGCATCAAAAGCTGAGTCATTTCCGATTCATCGCCAGGATGGAAGTCATCGCTATAGATGAGAAGGAAAATAAGCTCGCGCTGTTTTTGTGGAGAAATCGGCATACTTCTAAGACCTCAAAGCAGGCCAGCATACCAGATCGTATGAGTTTTCAACCACAGAAAGTAATTCGCAATTTAAAACTTTAATTGACTCTGAAGCATCCACGCCATTTTCTCATGAGCCCCTAAGCGTCTGCCGATCAGATCGACGGTCGCAAAGTCCCCCTCTTTGTCTGCGAGCGCAGCGACATTGCGCACATGCACGATCAAGGTCTGATGTCCTTGAATGAGGCCCGCGAGCATATCACGCGCCGCTAAGACTCTGTTTTCCCCTTTGATCGAGGCCTGTTGGTTCAATGAGGTAAAGGAAGCATCGACATAAAAACCCAGCGCGCGGATCCGCTCTGCAATTTCATCAATCGCTGCGGCCATATCCTCGTAATGTTTTTCGAGAAGCAAGTGCAGAGAATAGAATTCTGCGCCCGTGATGTTCCAGTGAAAGTCTTGGGTTTTAAGATAAAGAGCATAGGTGTCCGCTAAGAAACGGCTGAGTCCATTGCTAATTCCCTGTCTTTGTTGCTCTGTCAATCCAATGTCGTATTCCATCTCAAACCTCCTGGGTCTTTTTGATCTATAACAAATTAAGCCACTGCATTCCAAGAGAAAATTGTTGAAAATTGATCCAGGTCCTTGTTAGTGTCAGTTGTTTACTGAGGTTTAAAGTGCTGGGTATTTTTTTAGACTCTGAAACAAACGGCTTAAATGCGCAAAGACACCGCATTCTCGAGATCGCATTTAAGATCATCGATGTGGAAACGGGTGCGCTTTTAGAGCAATTTACTTCTCCGATTGCTATGACTCCTGAGCAATGGGCGCTCAGCGATCCCACGAGCTTGCAAGTCAATGGCTTCACCTGGGCCGATGTCCAATATGCTCCCTCGCCTCAAGCCATTGCAGACGAGATCATCGCCCTCTTTTCCAAGCATCCAATCAAGCGGGGAAAAGCGGTCTTTATTTGCCAAAACCCCTCTTTTGATCGGGTCTTTTTCTCTCAGCTCATCGATCCCGATGCGCAAGAGAAATTGCTTTGGCCCTACCACTGGCTCGATTTAGCCTCGATGTTTTGGTCGCGCGCGCTTCTTCTCGCTAAACAAAACGGGGGAAAATATCCTTGGGAATCAGGCTACACCAAGGACCGGATTGCCCTTGCCATGAAGCTGCCCGTCGAAAAACAACCCCACCGCGCCATCAACGGGGTGAACCACCTGTTGCTTTGCTACGAGGCGGTTGTTGGGTTTCCCAAAGCACCGCCATCATGAAAAAGCTCATTTTTAGTTTCATATTTTTTCTCATCTTGGCCAGCTTCACCTTCTTTTCCTATCCTAAGCCGTATCATAGAGTCACACACAAAGACATTCAGGTATTTGTCAATTCCCTCACACCAAGCGAATCGTTCGCGCTG
>JAGVMG010000008.1 GCA_020053915.1 Parachlamydiales bacterium
AAGGGATCTCAATGCAGCGCAAAATATTTTGGCCCTCGGATTGGATGGCCTGGGAGAAATCCCTAGAAGCCTTCGCCTTTAGGCGAGGGAGCAGTCACGTAGCTCATCTCCAAATTAAATAAAAAATTTGTCTAATCCCGGCCTTTATGATATGAGAAGCTATATCATATAAAAGGACGTGAGACTATGACAGAGCGAGAATATGAATCATCTTTCATTCGTGGGTCGTTTGAGCTGCTCGAGTCAGTACGGGGCAAGACACTGACACTCGAACAGCGAGAAAAGGCGGCGATCGAGCTTGCAGCTAAGATGCTATCTGAGGGAAACCGCACGATCACGTATGCCGAAAAAAAGGTGCAGGCAGAACTCAAACGGATGATGAACGATCCCAAGGGCAAAGCCTTTACCATGGTGATGACCGATCAGTGCTTCCGCTCTCATCGAAGTCCTCGCATTGCCAATCAATTAATCTACTTGCTCAATCAGTATGGGGTTCCTCGCTATTTAGATTGGATCAAACGCGCAGAGCTTGCCAGCTTTCAGATGCTGGGTCAAGCGTTCTCCTATATTATGGTGCCGCTCGCAACCTTTTTCCTGCGGAAGGCCACATCAAAAGTGATTTTGCCCGGTGAAGCATCTGCTCTAAAAAAACACATGCACTTGCGTCGTCAACAGGGTGTTCGTCTTAATTTGAATCACCTCGGCGAGGCAATTTTAGGAGAAGAGGAAGCCAAGCACCGCCTCAGCGTCTATTTAAAAGATCTCGAACAAGACGACATCGAATATATCTCGGTAAAAATTTCGACAATTTACAGTCAAATCCACCTGATCGGCTGGGAAAAAACACTAGAAACATTAGCGGATCGACTCAGACAACTTTATCGCGCAGCACTGAAACATACGTTTACACGCAGCGATGGATCGAAGGTGCAAAAATTTGTCAATTTGGACATGGAGGAATACCGCGATCTCATCTTGACGAAAGACTTATTTAAAAAAGTATTGGAAGAGCCTGAGTTTCTAGAATTTTCTGCGGGGATCGTCCTCCAAGCCTATCTTCCTGATGCCCATGAGATTCAAAAAGAGCTCACGGAATGGTCGATGCAGCGGATGAGCAAAGGGGGCGCGCCGATCAAAATTCGTATCGTTAAGGGAGCGAACCTCTCAATGGAACAATTTGAAGCGAGTTTGCGCGACTGGAGTCAAGCGCCATACACCAAAAAATCCGATGTCGATGCCAACTACAAACGGATGGTCACTTATGGATGCCTGCCTCCGCATGCAAAGGCGGTACATTTAGGGATCGGCAGCCATAACCTTTTTGACATTGCTTACGCGATGCTCATGCGCGCTGAAAATGGAGTAGAAAAAGAGATCACCTTCGAAATGCTCGAAGGGATGGCAGACCATATCCGCAGAGTCGTGCAGCGTCTCACCAAAGAAATCCTTCTCTATTGTCCTGTAGCAACAAAAGAAGATTTCCAAAGCGCAATCGCCTATTTGATCCGTCGTCTCGATGAAAACACAGGACCGCAAAACTTCCTAAAAGCGACCTTTGGATTACAAGCGGGCTCCTCCGAATGGGATGAGCAGGTGCTGTTATTCAACAACGCATGTAGAGAGATGAACACGGTATACATGGCGCCGCGCAGAATGCAAAACCGTTTGCAAAAACCGCATGCATTAGACATCAATGCTCCCTTTGAAAACGAAGCCGACACCGATTTTGCTCTTCCGAACAACCGCGAGTGGGCTAAAGCATTTGTCAGAACATGGGAAACGATGAAAACTCCTAACATCCCCCTTGTGATTGCAGGACAAGACATCCACCAAGCGGAACCCGAAGGAGAAGGGGTCGATCCTGCCCATCCTGAAACGCGCTCGTATCGGTATTCTTTGGCCGACTGGAAACAAATCGATGCAGCCATTGTGTGTGCACAAAACTATGAAACAACCTGGAGCCGCAAAAGTGTTGAAGAGCGGTGCAAACTGCTTTCTGCATGCGCGCAAAAAATGCGGGAAAAACGGGGCGATCTGATCGGCGTCATGATGCTAGACGGCGGAAAAACCATTCTCGAAGGTGATCCTGAGGTTTCTGAAGCGATCGATTTTGCCGAGTACTACCTGCGCAGCATGAAAAAGATGAATGCGTGCAAAGACATCACCTGGAAAGCCAAAGGCACTGTCCTCGTGACGCCTCCATGGAACTTCCCCGTGTCGATTCCTGCAGGAGGCATTCTCGCAGCACTTGTTGCGGGCAACTGCGTCCTCTTTAAACCAGCACCAGAAGCCGTATTGAGCGGATGGGTCCTTGTCAATGCTTTGTGGGATGCAGGAATTCCTAAGGAAGCGCTCCAATTCATCAACTGCGCCGATGATCCTGTCGGATCGAAACTGATTTCCGATCCGCGCATCAACATGATTGTATTAACCGGAGGAACGTGCACCGCGCGCCTCTTTATGCGCCTCCGACCCGGCCTTGATTTAGCCGCAGAAACAGGCGGAAAGAATGCGATGATCGTAACCGACATGGCCGATCGCGATCTAGCCATTAAAGATATGGTCCACTCTGCATTTGGCCACAACGGTCAAAAATGCAGCGCCTGCAGTTTAGCGATCTTAGAAGCTGCCGTCTATGACGATGCGCATTTCCGCAAACAGCTCAAAGATGCAGTCGAGAGTTTAAAAGTGGGTTCGTGCTGGGAGATGGCCAATAAAGTCACCCCGCTCATTCGCGCTCCAAGCAAAGAACTGCTCGTCGGACTAACGCGCTTAGATCCCGGTGAACAGTGGCTTGTGACTCCGAAACAAGACGCACAAAATCCCAACTTATGGTCACCCGGCGTAAAAATCGGCGTCAAAGAAGGCAGCTTCAGCCACACCACCGAGTTTTTTGGTCCCGTGCTGAGCATCATGCGCGCTAAAAATCTCGAGCATGCGATTGAACTTGCCAATGGCTCACCTTACGGCTTGACCTCTGGCCTGCAAAGCTTGGATGACAGAGAACAAAAAATCTGGATGAATAAAATTGAAGCAGGCAACTGCTACATCAACCGCACAGTCACAGGTGCGATCGTCCGCCGGCAACCGTTTGGAGGAACGAAAGCGAGCTCATTTGGTAATGGAGCGAAAGCGGGAGGCCCTAACTACCTCGCTCAGTTCATGATCCCCACACAAGTTGCGCTCCCTCAAGATAAACACCCGATCGGCGATGAAGTGAATAGCCTCACATCGATCCTGAAAAAAATTGTCCTCACACCCGAAGAGCTCGGTATCTGGTTTGACAGCGTAGCCAACTACGCGCTTTGGGCGAAAAAGTTTGAACACGATCACGATCCAAGCCGCATCGTCGGACAAGACAATCTCCTCCGCTACCGCCCGCACAAACACCTCTGCTTCAGAATCCAAGAAAGCGATAGCCCGCTCGATATCCTCCGCGTGCTAGCAGCCGGGATGAGCTGTAAAAGCCACTTCGAAGTGAGCTGGACAAAAGGGCATGCTCACAGCAGCATCGCCTCTCAAATCCGTCACCTGCACCACTATTTTAAATGTGTCGAAGAGACCGAAGACCAATTTAATCAGCGGGTGAAAACAGGTATGTTTAAGCGTGTACGCCTTCTTTCAGCACCTTCCACGGCACTCAAAGCTGCGGCAAGTGAAAGCGCTGCCTTTTTAAACTACGCCCCTGTGCTCGCAAACGGCAGATTTGAATTGCTCCATTATTTGAGGGAAATTGCCTTCAGCATCGATTACCACCGCTATGGTAATCTCGGGCTTCGCGAGAGCGAAGAGCGCAAGCCTCTGCTCTAACAACTGACAATAGCTCTTATCGCTTCCTGCGATAAGAGCTAGCTCGTGTCCAACATGGAATTAATGGAAAAAACCAAACGGAAAACCATAAGATAAAGAATCGAAAATCGCTCCAGCACACATACAAATCACACTTTCCGTCTTAATCCACTCTTTTTGATATTTTATTACATACAGAATGTCACAGGCCAAGACGATTAAAAGCATTCCAAAAACATGAGCCTGATTATGCTCTGTCACCCAGTATAAAAACGAATAGGTCACAGCACCTAATAGAAAAAACAAACTATTCTTAAAGGCTTTTTGATTCTTTTTCATGATCATTACTCATAAGGGTGTCGCGCAGGATTTTCTGGATGTTCGGGGTCATGAAATAATCTTCTGAAAAAGACTCAAAATCGTTTATCTCGGGTTCATAGAATTGATCATTTTTTTCGACGCCTATAGACCCAACCGAAGAAAAATTAATTTCTTCATTGTGCGATGTCCAACAGACAACTGGAAGAACAAGAAAAAAGAGAGATTTCATCGCAAATTCACCAAGCAAAAATTTACTTGAAGAAGCAAGACTACCAATACAGATCTTTTTATCCGTGGACGCGAGAAAACCCAGTCCTTCAGGTCTGGGATGAATCGCGCTTGTTTTTAATCCTTCCTGTTCGTTACGCTTGCTCTCACTGTGGGA
>JAGVMG010000033.1 GCA_020053915.1 Parachlamydiales bacterium
AAGGGACTTCAATGCCGCGTTAAATATTTTGGCCCTCGGATTGGATGGCCTGGGAGAAATCCCTAGAAGCCCTCGTCTTTAGGCGAGGGAGCAGTCACATCACTTCACTCGGAGAATGTTTATGTTGAAAACTGTTATTTTTACTGCCTTGTGCTTATCTCCATTTCTGGGTCATTCCGCAAATGTTCCTCCCAAAGCTGTGATTGCTAATGACAGCGTGGCAAGGGAGGCTCTATTAAAGGCAACAGATCAGTACGTTCGTTTGATGGGACAACTTGGGGGATCTGAAAAGCTTGCCGATCCAACAATGCTCAAATCCTTGTGCGCACCTGAGCTTAAAAGGATCTTTAACGGTAAGCTCTATGCGAAAAATAGCGATGAGTTTCTTGCCGATCTTCTGAGTTTTAAAGAGGGATATGGGCAATGGGAGATTCGGCCGATCGATATCATTATTGCTCCTGAACGTCAAGCGGCTGTGCTTTATTATGATATCACGATCAAAGACTTAGGAGATTTTACAACGATATCTATTCTTCACTTCAATGCAGATCATTTGATTACGGACATCAACGAAGTGTTTAGTCGATCTTTGGGCTTTTCTCCCTATTCGAGCGTGAAAGAAGTTGAAAACTAAGATTTTTTTTTAAACTGACTTCATTTTGTGGAGATTTTCATGAAGTATCTTTCCTTTTGTGTATTTGTATTGGCCACTCATTTTGGACATGCAGAACAGATCCAAAAAGTCAGTTCTTTCCACGAAGTGAACTTAGAGAATGTCACAGTTAAGTCGCTCATCCTATTCGATGTGGATGAAGTTTTGGTGACCCCTGCCGATGTTCTGCTAAAGCCTGCAGGCGGAAATTTTTCTGGATGGAAAGAGATTAAACGAGAGCATATTGACCATTGCTTGAGCATCATGCTCGCCGGCACTCGCTACATCCTCGTCGATAGCGAGGCTCCCGCGATGATCGAGAAATTGTTCAACAAGAAAGTTCCCTCAATGGCATTTACCTCGTGCCGAACAGGCTCTTTAGGAGTGATCCCGTCTATGGAAAAATGGCGGATTGATCAATTAAATGCTGTAGGGATTGACTTCAGCCGTTTCTTTTCAGAAGAGCATGTATTCTCTGAACTTGTCGATGCAAAATTGAATCCTCCCCTTTTTCAAAATGGAATTCTTTTTTGCGGCGATTTTTATAGCTCTCAAAAAAGCACCAAAGGCGAATTGCTGGGAATTTTTCTCGATCGAATGAACTTAAGGCCAGAATTGGTCGTTTTCATTGATGATGAGATGAAAAATCTTGAAGCCGTTCGCCAAGAGCTTGAAAAAAGAGGCATTCCTTTTCAGGGATACCTGCTCGAAAAACCAACTCCTGCTCTGGATGAAACTGTGGCTCAACTACAGATTCAGACTGTCTTAGAGAAAAAGACTTGGATTTCAGACCAAGACGCAGCTCAAAAAGCCAACTGAAAGCTGTGGAAACTGTCAAGTTGAATGGGGATCAGTGAAAGCGCCGCGTTTGCCTTGCTTGAGAAGCGTTTGAGGATCGAGCTGAGCGAAGAGTTGGATCAGCTTTCCAATCATCCCAGTCCAGCCGGTTTGATGGCTGGCGCCTATTCCTTCACCCGTATCTCCGTGAAAATACTCGTAGAAAAGAAGATGGTCTTTCCAGTCTGGATCAGACTGAAAGGTCTCATTTTTTCCGAAAACAGCTCTTTTTCCATTCTCATCGGTTAAGAAAATCTGGGCAAGGCGCCGTTCAATCTCATGAGCCACTTCGAAGAGGTTCATCCACTTGCCAGAGCGTGTTGGGCATTCAATTTTAAACTTATCCCCATAATAGAGATAGTACTGCAGAAGAGCGCGGATTAACAAAGTATTGATGGGCATCCAAATTGGCCCGCGCCAATTGGAATTTCCGCCAAACATCCCTGAATCGGAATCAGCCGGTAAATAACTGACCTTATACTCTTCGCTTCCGACAAAAAAACTGTAGGGGTGTTTATCATGATATTTTGAAAGAGAGCGGATTCCATACGGACTTAAAAATTCTTCTTCATCTAAGAGAATCGATAAGATCCGTCTTAAGCGTTCTTCGTTGACGAGCGCAATAATTCCTCTGTCTCCAACACCAAGATGTCCAGGTCCTGTCAAATGAATACTCTTTAAAAGCTCTGGCATCTTTTCCAACCGCTCGAGAAAATGACGTCTCACGCCAGGAGCTCTTTCCCGTTCTTCAGGCTCAATCACTGTCACAGCACATAACGGAAGGATTCCAACAATCGATCTCACTTTAAGTCGCGAAGCTTTTCCATCGGGAGTTCGGAGAAGGTCGTAATAAAACCCGTCTTCTTCATCCCACATCCCCTCTTCTCCGACATTGTTGATTGCGCTGGCAATCCAGAGAAAATGCTCTCCAAATTTGACCGCGAGATCTTCATAAAGAGGATCTGACTCCACAAGCCTTAAGCTAAGCTCCAACATGTTCTGACAAAAAAGAGACATCCATGCCGTTCCATCAGCCTGCTCTAAGGTTCCTCCAGTGGGCAAAGGCGAGCTCCTGTCAAATACACCGATATTATCTAATCCTAAAAATCCCCCTTCGAAGACGTTTTTTCCAAATCGATCTTTTCGGTTCACCCACCAGGTGAAATTTAAGAGGAGTTTTGTGAAGATCCGTTTTAAAAATGGAAAATCGGGCTTTCCTGTAACGGCCTCTTCCCATCGGCTGAGAAAAACGGTTGCCCAGGAATGCACAGGGGGATTCACATCGCTGAAATTCCATTCATAGGCTGGGATCTGTCCACTCGGATGTAGATAGAATTCGCGCAAGATTAATTCGAGCTGCTCTTTGGAAAAATCGAGGTCCACAACGGACAAAGCGATCGCATGAAAGTCCAAATCCCATGCCGCATACCAGGGATACTCCCATTTGTCAGGCATCGAAATGATCTCATCATTAACCATATGAAACCACTCTTTATTGCGAGAAAAACGACTATGCGGCTCAAAGGGGTGAGCTTTGTGTTCCCTTAACCACCGATCCGCATCAAAATGATAATATTGTTTGCTCCAGAGCATCCCCGCCATCGCTTGACGAATGACTCGAGCTGCATCAGAAGAGGGTGTCTTAGGTGTAAGCGCTGCATAAAACTGATCCGCTTCTTCAATTCTTTCCTTTAAGATTTTTCCGAATTCTTCGGCGAACGGGTCTTTTTGTGATGCTGCAGAGAGGCGTAGGCGAATTGATTTTGTTTCAAGAGGTGCAAAAGTAAGATAATAATGGGCGGTTGCTTTTGTCCCTTTCTGTTCAGGAGAGACAGCTTCTTTTTTTCCGTGAATCAGATAATTGTGAAAAGCATCCTTAACATAGGGAGATCGATTTGGCCTGCCGAAAAGCCTCTCTTCATTTGTTTCATTTTCTGTGAAAAGAAGCTGCGGCTTTTGATCACAATAGAGAAAATAATCTCCTAACCCTTCAGTATGAGCGGAAATCTGGCTGATGGATCCTTCGATCTCATGGAGTTGGGGCATCGGAGCGTTTTCTCTCCAACTCCACGTGTTGCGAAACAAAAGTGTCGGTAAAAGATGGAGAAGATGGGGTTGATCTCCTCGATTTGCAATATCGATCTGGATTAAAAGATCCTCCGGCGACGCTTTTGCATACTGAATTGTCACATCGAAATACCGCTTTTCAGCAAATACACCGGTATCAATCAGCTCATATTCTCTCTCCTGCCGCGAGCGTTTCCTATTGGTTTCGACAAGATCATTGTAAGGATAAGCACTTTGAGGGTATTTATAGAGATACTTCATGTAGGAATGTGTGGGAGTGCTATCGAGATAAAAATAGCATTCTTTGACATCTTCCCCGTGATTTCCTTCGCTGTTAGATAAGCCAAAAAGCCGTTCTTTTAAAATAGGATCTTTCCCATTCCATAAGGCAATAGAAAAACACAGGCGCTGTTTGTCATCAGAGATCCCTGCAATCCCATCTTCTCCCCAATGATAAGCGCGCGAGCGGGATTGATCGTGAGTGAAATAGTTCCATGCATCTCCTGTTTCACTGTAATCTTCTCGAACAGTCCCCCATTGCCTTTCACTGAGATAGGGTCCCCATTTTTTCCATAGAAGAGTACGCGATTCTTTCATTCGGATCTTTTCTGGGATCTCATTCATTTTGAAGCTCCGATCCTTTCAATTTTTTCAAGAACATCTAGGATTGGCTGCTGGCTAACTTTTAAAAATCCCCCTTGGGAAAAATCGAGATCTCCGATGAGAAAGATCACTCCGGAAAAAGTGAGGATCATGACAGTATGAATAAACAGACTCCTGACTCCAGCAAGACCTGAATGAAATCCCATTGCAGCCATGGAGAGAATTGTAATGAAATAGAGAGACAACCAGATAATTTCCGGTATGCGCGTCCGTACTCCCACCATGATCCGCTGGCTGTGAATATCAAGAACCTCATTCAAAGAAGAGATAAACAATCCAGCCATCACGGAAGTGGGATTTTGCTCTGCAACCAACACAGCTTTCGCCCAGAGTTGCTCCTGTAATTCTTCAGATCGTTGAAGCAAGAGTTGAAAAGCAACAGGATCTGGGATGGGAATTCGGATTCTGACATATTCCTGCAAGAGCTGTTGAATTTCAGTACGGCTAGGACCGGGAAGGTATTGAGCTCTTCTGTAGGTGGTTTCAATGGCATTCGCATCGTTTAAAACAAGCTCTCTTCTTTCTTGAAATCGAGCTGCGGCAAGACCAAAAGTAAAAGCAAGGATAAAAGCGAGAAGCCCCAAGGTTGCACCGATTGTAGAAGAGATCGGCGCCGTGCGCGATTGCTCTGATCTTCCCCCTCTATACTTCCCACAGCGAAATCCGATTTCATAGGCACCAAAAGAAACTGCGACGGTTAGCAAAAAAATGGCCCAGGAAGGAATTAGAGAAAACCCAAAAGAAAAACCCACATCTACCTCATCTAAAAGTCACCCATTCTGAACCATAAGGATCATTTGAAATAGATGTCAAGATTTAGGGGAGCCGCGTTGAGTGAATAACCATCCTCCTAGAAAAGAAAGCCAATACCCCACTCCAAAATTCCATAAGGGTTTAAGACTGGGAATGGAATGCTTGGCAGCTTGTAGAAGGCAGAGGCCGGCGATGACAGCAACAACTTGCATACCCCGCGTCTTTAGACTTTTTACGGGATGCACCTTCAGTTTGTCATAGCTTAAGAGACCAACTGCGAGCCCTAGTGTGGAAAAGAGCAAATAGCTGGCCCAAGTGACAGATATAGAACTTCCAACCCAAAAAAGAACAAAAGGAAATATGAAAGCGGCTAACTTCCAGTTTTTATAAAAAAGAGGAAACACTTTGCTGTAGATCAGCAGCAGGATAGCTCCAACAATAAGTCCGCCTAAAATGTCGGTGGGATAGTGCATGCCAAGGTAAACGCGGGAAAAGCACAGGATCAAAGCGAACACCAAAGCTAGATAACGGTAGAGAGGTCTTTTGCACTCAAGACAGACAAATCCAAAATAAATAACAGCTGATTGTGCAGCTCCACTTGGCAATCCGTAAGAAGAAGAGCAAATAAGACCAACAGAGGGATCGATTTGGCAAGGTCTGGGATCATGAAACAAAGCTTTTAGGAGCTTGTTACATGTGAGACTGAACAAGAGGACGTATAAAAAGCGGATCCCTTTCTGCCTGTCCCAGAGATACCAAACTAAGACTATGACAATGATGGAAAAAAAAGAGGAATCCACATAGTTCCATGCTTTGAAAAAGGCATCCAGCCAAGGAGTTCTGAGGAGGTGTTGCATGCTGCGAATCCACTGCAATTGCACATCGAGAAACATTTCAATCTCCTCATTTTTTTGAGTATAAATTCTGAGACAGGAAAAAACAAAAATAATTTATGCTTCATTTTAACACAAACTTCAAGGAAGCACCCATGCTGGAAAACTTCATTTACGATCAGTATACAGAACGACGGGGAGATCCCGCCATGCTTGAAATTGAATGTGCTCAGTGCAATCAGTTTCTATGTCGCTATCAAAAAGATGGCCCAGGGCCCCTTCTTCGCTGTTATTGGGATCGCATTCATGCCCCTGAAGATTTAAAACGTGCGATCCAAAGCAATAGTGTAGATTCACTTATCTGCTGTCATTGCGGACAGCAGATTGGGGAAAAAGGGATCTATGAGAAAGAGCATCGGCTTGCATTTTTCCTAAAAGAAGGAAGCTTTGAGATCGTAGCAGAAAGCAAAAACACGAGTTAAACTATTGTTTTAAATGAGAAGATCACTATCCTAGTAGAAAACCTGAACCAACCTGAATATGGATACCTATGTCGATCGCTTGGATTTTTCTACTGCTTGCGGGATTTTTTGAAATCTGCTTCACCATTGCCCTCAAATATAGCCAGGGGTTTACACGTCTTGTCCCGAGCATTATCACGATTGTTTTCATCGTTTTAAGCTTCTTCTCTGTGTCTCAATCGATGAAAACAATTCCAATTGGGACAGCTTATGCTGTTTGGGCAGGGATTGGAGCTGCAGGAACAGTGGTCTGCGGAATCGTTTTTTTTGGAGATTCCTACCATATCATTCGACTGATCTCGATCTTTTTAATCATCATCGGGATTATCGGATTAAAACTCGCTCATATTGACTAGTCGTCATCATGAAATACCTGTTTAGAATATTGGGGATTCTAGGACTTGTTGCTGCAGGTCTTGGCTTGTATGTCTATTCTCAGTTATTTTACCTTACGGATGATCTTGCGATTTTAAAAGTGACCATGACAGGGAATACCTGTCAAAAGTGTGTGGAATGGAAAACGCCTCAAGGGAAATTGAGGAAAGAGTCGTTGACATGCTATGAGATTCATCTCTCATCAGAGGATGGCTCCCCGCTCTCCACGTTTTTTCTCTATGGCGACCTCTGTGCCGTACGCGCAAAAGTGCTGCGTCTGCATCCTTTGCTCAATAAGCTCGGATTTAAAAACCTCTATCAGATCGAGACGGTCTATAATGGCTACCGCACAGCAGAAGGGTACGCTGAGTTTCCTGTGGAAGCAATCGATTTTTCTGGTCCTGAAACAGGATTTCTCCCTTGCCAGCGTTTATTTTGGGACACGTGGAAGAAATCCTTTTCTGATTATTACACATCGAAATGGATCAAAAGCGCAACATGGGAGTCTTGTTACTTTCCTCTGATCGATTCAGCAAAGCTCCCCTATCAAGGGAGCTTTCACGTGATTATTTCTTCGGGTGGGCTTTCTAGTTTTTAAAGGGGAGTCTCTTCATCTCTTGGCGGAGAATCAGGGCCAAGAAGACTTGAAGCAGAAGGAACACCTGAAAAAAAGGTGTTTTGAGGCTGCGCCTCTTCAATGTAGGAACTAGATGAATCGGGTGGGAAGTAAGGATCATATACTTCATCAGGCTCTTCTTGAGGCCGCATCTTGTCAGGGACTGGGAAAAATCGGCCGTAACGGTCGATATCAACGTTCAGATCGCTTAATTGTTTTACATCCCGTTCATAAAACTCAATTGCACTCCCCATCTCCTGTTTGGCACTAAAGATATTCTGGTTGACATCTCTCAATTGATTAAGGATCTTTGCAAAAATATAGAGACATTTGAGTCTAAACTGCCTCATCGAGCGCATATCTCGAGAAGATTTCAATGAACTCGAACTTAATTCCAAGGTTTGCTTTCCACTCAGGCTCGGAATAGCAATTGAGTCAATTTCCCCATTAAAATCCAGAGGATTTAAATTTTCAACTGTTTGATTTAAATCAATTGCGTCTGCGTATCTGATAAAATCCATCTGAGAAAAAAACAACTGAGTTAAAGTCTGAATCATCTGATTTAACTCAGAAGAAATACCATGAAGAGAAAAATAATAATCATACAACTTAGGAAGCATCTTGTCTAAGCGCTGATATTGGGCTCCTGGATGGTGAGGCTTTTGCAAGAAACGGTTGTGCTGATTGAACAATTCTATTGCCTTGATAACTTCATCTCCACATTTTTGAAGGCGCACTTCCTCTAAAGAGAGATTTATATGGATAAAAGCAGTTTCTTCGCGGATGAATGTCTCAACGTCAGGAGAGGTGTCCTTGAAATCTATTTTGAAAAACTCCCTTCGTGGCACATTCATATCAAAGATATCTAGAGAGATTTTTAAAATTGGAGAAATCGGATAGAAATGGTAGATCTGTCTTTCTTGATTAAGCCCATCTACCACGTCCTGGAGAAGATTCCGTACAATCACAAGAGTCGTCGTCCAATTATTTAAGTAGTCTCTAAGGCTCTTTAGTACAGAAAAATACCCTGGAGAGTACTTAACACCTTCATAGAATGTTTCAATGCTCTCAAAATCAGCTTCCCAAGCTGGCTGAGACATCGATAGAGTGCACTCCCCTTCTCTGAATAAATGAGGAAAGGTCATGACAAATGGGAGGGTTTTGCATCCATAATATTTTGCAACACGGCTGCAGTCTAAAGTGCGCTGCTCAATGAGATCTGCATCTTTTTTTAACTTCGGTAACAGCTTACCAATCGTGAAAAGCTTGCATGAAAAATCCAGAATGCGAGCACCAATCTCATTTTTCGCATTGAAAACACTTACCTCTTTAGTAAAATCGAGTTGGTACACAAAATTAACGAGATTAAAGAACTCCATTTCGCGAACGTCATAAGTTTTACCCATCGCCTCAAGAGATTGATGAAAGCCTGTCACGTGATCTAAAGCGTAGCGTTGCGCTGGGGTGGTCGGATGTTGCAAACGATCCGTTAAAAGTTTGTGGATTCCTGAGAATTGAGAGCGCGCTTCAGAATGCTTAGAAATCCCAATACGCTCAAAAAAGGGCTGGGGAATATCTCCTTCTCGCGGATTGTAAAAAACTTGTGGCAACACATGGTTAACAATACCTTTCATAATTGCAGCGCGTGGTGTCAGAGAAAAATAATCTAACCCTTTTGACCTACTGATTTCTTGACGAGCAAGGGGAGGATTAGAACCAGCAACAATAGCGCTTGAACTTGAAGATGACATAACGACCTATAAATTAAGTTGATTAATAAGAATTTTACTACAAAGTAAAATAAAATAATAACGATTATTAAATAATATTAATGAAATTACACAAGCAAAACAAAATGAGACACTTACATTAAAATAATTTAATTATAATTCAAAGGATTAGTTTGCGGAAAATCGGGATCTGAGTATTTCCTAAGGTTATTAAGCCAGACTCCCTGCTTTTGCAGTTGCTTTGGGTTTAAGCCTTCCAAGTCTTCCCTCATCAAAATCGAGCTTTTTTGACTTATCGAGATGCTGGAGACAAGCTTTACATACTTGAATCATTCTACATTGGATCAGATACATAGAGTCATACGCCGGTTGCAAAACTTGGGTCATCGTCTCAAAGAACGGGTGGTATTTTTTTTGAAAATCAATGAGCGCTTTTAAGTTCTCTTGATACATCGAAGAATTAGGATCTAGCAAGAATTCGGGCTCGCCGCTTAAACTTTTAATCGCTAAAACTCCCTCGTCGTTCTCTTTTGCGTTTTGAAAAGGATCAAAATGGCAGCTCGCCGCAATCACCACATCTAAAAGCATAGACATTTTCTCTGTGCGTGTGACAAGCGTACAATAGGCGGAATCAATCGGCGGAAAAAAGTCCTGAACTTTAAGGAAAAGACGTCCTGGATAGTCATCTTTGTTGATGTGCGAAATCACTGTATTGAATTGACCAATGCACTTTTTCACATCCCAAATCCATCTTGGGACTTCGCTCAAACAGCCGCGTATGTACGAGGCTTCATTTTTAAGGAATTGCTCGAAGTCAGGACTCGCGCCTGTCTCCATAACATTGAAAAAGTGATCTTCCGGTAACAAGGGAAATTCAAGGGCTGTCAGATTCTCAATTGGACCTGGTAAAAAAAGAGATTGTTTTTTCTTTTCGTTTTCGAGAGATTGAATCACAAAACTAAAAAGGTTCTTGAGAATCCCTAAATTCGTCATCCAATGCTCTAAGTACTCTCTATTGTCTTCGATTAATTGAATGTAGCCAGAGTATTTATACGATGGTTCCGGATCATTAGGATCTTTGCCAAATCCCCGATAAAATTTGCTGATCAATTTTAGCTCATTGCGCCATCCTGGAGTCTCACGAGAAATGGTGTACTCTCCTGCTTCAAAAAGATTGGGAAAACGAAGGATGGTGGGCAACTGTTTAGGATCGGTTTGTCCCACAAGTTTTGCTATAGGGGCAAAGTCAAACATGAGATTTTGGATGATTTTTTCATCTTTCGCAATTTTATTCATCAAAGACTGGATCTGAACGAGATAAGAATGGAATTCTTTGATGCGATTTGTAATCTGAGAGTGGACATACCCTTCTTTAACAGGCAAATTAACCAAGCCTGAGGCTAGTTTCATTCGAGTGATCACATTCTTTAATGCCTTTTCATGCGCGTCATATCTTTGGCCCATTGCTGTGAGAGCTTGCTGAAATCCTTCGAGCTGTGCCAACACAAATTGTTTGCAGGAACTTTGTGACTCAGAGCAGGATGCATCTTGAGAGGAGAGCTTTTTCTTCAAATTAGTGAAAGCTGCCACATATCCACTGCGTACATGTCGATGGTGAAAAATACCAGGCCCAAAAAAATCACACGTATCACGCCCTTGAAACACTTTAGGCAGTACGGATTTTAAAATTTCCTTCAAAAAACTTAAATTCGGAGATAAAGGAATAGATAACGTCTGACTTTCAGGTCTTATTAATTCATTATAATGTCTTTGCCTAGAAGAAATTGAATCTGATGATGCAGCCATAAAAAACCCACAGTTAATTAATGTTAATTTAAAAATGATGACAAAAACTAAAAACTATCTTATATACAATCTTACACAGTAAAAAATAGGAATTACACGATGTTCTCTGAAAAAAACAGGGTTAGAAGAACCGTCTCATTTAAATTGCATAACGACATTAAAACAAAAACGGAAACTAACTTAAAAGCAAACCTAATCAATTTAAAAAAAGAGATCAGCGATTTATTTGCACATCCTGAACTCGTTTATCAGTATAAATTTTTACGCCGAATTGCGTTGAGCATTCTCGAGATCGCTTATGGCGCAAAACGGGCTAAAGCTTTTACGGATCAAGCATTTAGCGCAGAGCAAATCGAACATTTCCTGACGACTCCCTTGGGAGCTCCTTTTGTCGCTAAAACAACATTAGCCAAGGCCGCGTTAAATTTTAGCGAACAAGATCCTCTTGAGTCTGATTTGCATGAAATCCTGACAGAAATCGCCGCATATGGACCCAAGTTTACTCTACAGTTACTGAGAATCTTCTCTTTCAACGATACGACTCACGCGATTCATTAACGCGAGGTCCCCGGAAACGGTACTGTCGCAATAAAGCAAAATCTCGGAGTATCCTCGTTGATCAGCATGCCGCAGGGCGGCATATAGTTCTTGAGTTGAAAGTGGGAAGTGGTCGTGTTCTAATCCCTCGTGTTGACGGCTAAGGATCAAAAGGCGCTGGTCTTTATTCGTGTGGGCATAGTCTAAAAGCTGGGAGCGGTCTTCAAAAAGTCTTACAGGTGTGCTTGGGGCATAATGCCTATATTTCATGCCAGGCGAAATAATGCGAGTTTCATTTGTCTTTGAGGCGATGGCAACTTCACATCCCAGAACCTGGGCAATTTGTTCTAAAGTGATCGCCCCTGGACGTAAAATAACAGGTTGAGGGCCGAGCAAGCTGAGCACAGTGGATTCGATCCCATACTGGGTCTTTCCCCCTTCAAGAACCGCAGAGATCTTCCCCTCAAAATCTTCAAGGACGTGAGAACTCAGAGTTGCGCTTGGCTTTCCCGATAAGTTGGCAGACGGAGCGACCAAGGGCTGTCCGACGCGCGCGATCAGCTCCGATGCTAATGCATGTGCGGGCATTCTCAAGGCAATGGTCTCGAGGCCAGCTGAGACGATCGCGGGCACATCGGGATGGCGCTGGAGAACGACCGTCAGCGGCCCAGGAAAAAAAGCTTCCGCTAGCCGATAAAAGGTCTCTGGGATCTCGATGGCGATCTGAGCCACTTGATCCATGCAGCTGAGATGCGCAATGAGCGGATTATCGCTGGGTCTTCCCTTAGCAGTAAAAATTTTAGCCACGGCATCTGCAGAAAAAATCGGCGCACCTAGTCCATACACCGTTTCGGTGGGAAAAGCGACGAGTTGTCCATCGGAAAGCAAAGCGGCCGCCAGATCAACTTGATCTGGCTGCAAAAGCAGAGTCTTCATTCGGCAGGTGTCCTTGAATTTAGGGTGCCTATCCTATACAAAAACCCTTAAAAAATCAATCTCGAAAAGAACGATGGAAGCCAAATTCCCTTTCAACTATAATCTTTAAATAAACCGAACGCATTTCAAAATTTGGTTTCTGGCAAAGCTGGCGCTTGCACTTTACAGCCTTCGAAGCAGGCCATGTGGCAAGCACATGGTCGATGGAGACGGTTGCAAAGATGAAGATGCCAGTGTCGGCAGAAATCAAATTTTGAAATGCGTTCGGTGCAACTTACCTTTGAGGGGATGACAATGAAAGTGACTGCGACAATTGTTCTTATATATGGAATCGTTCTTCTTATTGGTGGATGGATGGGCCACGTAAAGGCAGCAAGCACGGCCTCCTTAATCTGCGGATTGGTTTTCGGAATCCTGATGCTTTTATGCGCTTGGGGCATTGCCGCTGGAAAAAAAATCGCTCAATTCGCAACACTGATTTTGATCTTTATCCTCGATGGTTTTTTCACCTATCGATTTGCAAAAACTCTCGCTTTTTTCCCGGCGGGAATGATGAGTTTATTAAGTCTTGCCGTCCTCATCGTTGTGGCGTTAAAGATCCGAAAAACCCAAAAAATTCGCTAAGGTAATTATGCACACTGCTTTATTGAGTGGTTTTCTTGTTTTAGGACTATTGACAACACATATCGAGGCAGAACAGCCAGCCGCTGTGGCAAAAAAAGCGCCTGTGGAATACACGGCTAAAGACTACTCGTATCTCTTTGGAATGCCCGGGTTTTCCGATGCCCAGCTCAAGATGCACTTTCAGCTCTATCAAGGGTATGTCAAAAACACGAATCAACTGCTCGCACGGTTAAAAGAGCTAGAACTGCAAGATCGCGATCAAACCTACGACTACGGCGCGCTGAAAAGACGCTTAGGGTGGGAATGGGATGGGATGCGCCTTCACGAACTTTACTTTGAGAATTTAGGCAGTTCAGAAGTTTTAGAAAAATCCAATCCTTTGTATCAAGCCCTCGTTAAAGAGTTCGGATCGTACGATGCCTGGAAAAAGAACTTCATCTCGACCGGCATGATCCGCGGCATTGGCTGGAGCGTGCTTTACCGAGACCGGCAAACAGGAAGAGTGTTTAACGTGTGGATCAATGAACACGACCTCGGACATCTTGCCGGCGGAGATCCTCTTCTTGTGATGGATGTCTTTGAACATGCCTATATCACCCAATATGGGTTAGATCGAGCCAAATACATCAATGCCTTTTTCGACAACGTCCAATGGACGAAAGTGGCCAAACGATACCAAGACTCAGTTAGAACATCCTCAATGCAATAGCTCTAATGACCAAATTTCCTTCTTCGATTCCTCTGCCAGACACCGTTCATCAGATCAGGCGAGAACGCAGACGGCAGATGGTAAAAACAGCTCGCCGGGGCGTCTACTTGCGCAGTGTCATTATTGCAGCGGAGATTCTTGGGTTTGTTTTTCTCAATAGCTCTGCGCTTCTTTTAGATGCGATTTCAAGCCTTGCGGATGTCGCCTCGAGCCTGTTTCTCATCTTCTGCATCCGTTTTGCTGATAAACCACCTGACCGCAACCATCCTTTTGGGCACGGAAGATTCGAGCCGATCGGCGGACTGCAACTCGGGATTCTTCTTGCGGTCATGGGAGGCGGACTTGCTTTCCAACAGCTCTCCGCGCTTTCCCAAGAAAAAATGGGATCGACGATCTCTCCATTCACTTGGCTCATCCCTCTTGGGGCCATGGTTTTGTTAGAGATCTCTTACCGGCATCTGAAAAAAACCGCTAAAAAGGAAAACAGCCCTGCGCTACTCGCAGACGCCGTTCACTACCGGATCGATGGGATCAATAGCCTTTTTGCAATGATCGCGCTCTTGCTAGCAGCTTACTATCCACAATGGGGAGCTAAATTCGACCATATGGGTGCGATCTTAATTGCCTTGCTCATGATCGGTATCGGCATTTACGCCGCTCGCAACAACTTGAACCAGTTGCTGGACCGGGCTCCTTCTCGAGAATACTTTGAGAAAGTCAAAACCGCAGCGTTGACAGTTCCCGGAGTCTTAGCCACCGAGAAGCTTCTGCTTCAGGTCTATGGCCCTGATGCTCATGTCAGCCTCGATATCGAGGTCGATCCCTCCCTCTCCGTCGATCTAGCCCACAAGATCACTCAGGAGGTCCGGGCTGAAATCCAAAAGTCGTGGCCAGCAGTCCGCGATGTGATCGTCCACGTTGAACCGTTCTATCCCGGAGATCACGAGTAACTAAAATACTAAGCCTTAAGCATTTATCAAATTCGCCTTCTTTAAAAACTTTTAGTTTTATCTCCAAATCTACATCCATCATCTAAGTTAATTACAATCAGCAATTTATGTAATTAACAAACACGCTTAATTTAAGTTGATTTATTTACATATAGTATGCTATAATAATACCAGGCAAGATATAATTAACATGCCACAAACTAAAATGAGCAGTACAAGAGTCGTAGCACCACTACCCGCCCCGACAGGTCCCACTGTCCTTCCTCAAGGAAACGCTCCCGCCGTTTCTCAGGATGACCGCGCTCGCACCTATACCGTCTGGAACGATGTGTATCTTAGAGATGACTCTGTCACGCTCCCAGGATTTTCAAATGTACTATTCGAACCCATTGCCATGATCGAGCCGATTATGGAGTTATGGAACGCGAAAGGTCCAGGAAAAACCGAAGTGAAATTTGATGCAGCAATGCGTCTTTTCCAATCTCCCTTTGTGATCACAGAATCGCTCGCATCAGGCGTCAGCGTCGTCTACAAAATCGGACGTTTTTTTGGAGCTTTTAAACCTGCTGCCCCCTGGCTTGTTCCTGCAGTTAAAGCCTCTATTATCGGAGGTCTTATCCTCTCAGGCTTTGAAGCATTAATTGAGACAAAAGATTTAGTGTTCCATACCCTTCCCCTGCTTTTGAGCTTGCGCTCACATAATGAAGCAGGAGAAGACAATGTACTGATCCATCAGCTCTCAAAACTCGATCGCCGTTATTTATCGCTATCGCATCGCGAGGAAACTGCAGTGAAAGGGAAAAAGAATCTTTTCATCCCTCTTAATGTGCAGGCTGAAGATCACAGACAAGAGTTTCATTCCCGCGTAAGCAACATTCTTCGCGAGATCAAAACGTACACCCCTGAATTATATGAAGCCTCTCGCGACGTGGTCATAGCAAACATCTTAGACATCGACAATGACTTACACAGCAAAGTTCATGGAGCTCAAGCGGTGGGAATTCGAAAAGCGAACCTCCTTTTCCAGACGCTAAAAACAACTGCACTCATACCGATTCAAGAGGCAATCACATCGTCTACGATCCAGGCTAAAAACCGCGATCTAGCGATCCGCGTTCGCCCTTGGCTGGCAGAGGAGATCGATAAAAAACTTCCAGGACTCCTCCACACCCTGCGTAATGGAACTGCTGAGCAAAAAGAAGCTGCCCGTATAGAAACCAGAGCGCTTTTAAAGAATTATAAAATACAGGCGATCAAAAAAGTGATCGGCCATGCTCTTGCTTATGCAGCAATCGCGCTAACCATTGCAGGACTTGCATTGAGCCTCGTGGCTGCCCCTTATGTCATCATCGGACTACTCATTGTTGCCGGCATGGTCTTTGCATTTTCTCGCTACCTCTTCAATAAAGGTGTCGCCGATAGCGAAGGATGGCAATTTAAGAAAAGTAACTGCGTCCCTGAAATCGTGAAAAAAGCTTGGCGCTGGTATTGCAAAAACAACGCTGTCGAAACGGCTAATCCTCATAGATTTCGATTGCCGCCGATGTTTCCACTACCCTGCTATTAAACCTTTGAAACAAAATATAAGGCCATGAGCACAAGTGCCACAGCAATAACTCCCGCCACTCCTCTTTTGCCGCCCCCTGCCCTAACCGTTGAGGTAAGTGCAGAGTACGAAGGCCATACCTATGTCAACCTCCCCAGCATGTGGAACGTTTTCTACGCCCCTCTCGAGATTTGGGAGGGCGCTAAGGCTCTCTTTGCCACAAAACTGCTCCCAGGCTCTCATGAAATGATCCTCGATGCCGGAATGCGTTTAATTCAAGCTCCCGTTCTTTTCTCGCAAGGGTTGACCGCAGCTACGCTGAACGTGATTAATATAGCAAGAGCAACAGGTCTATTTCATGTAGGCGCAGCTGTTGCGAACAATTTGTTAAGAGCCTCTGTCGCATTGGGTTTAATCGTTTGCACTATAGAAATGGCTTTTGAAACCCCCAGCTTTTGCCGCACAGCTGCTTTTGCTCGATCATTCAAAACAAAAAAACGCTCTAAGATCATTGATTTCCAAACACTCAAGGCAACAGATGAAAAGAGCGCAATGGAACAGGTGCGTAATCGAATCCAAAAATTCCTAGACCAGCCAGAGATTCTTCATGACAACCTGACTGCGAACCAGGCTAATGCAGCATTAGATTATCTTAAGAAACAAATCAAATTAAAACCGACCTCGTTTAAGTACCATTACACCCACGCGAACAACTATCTCGATGAGATCGAAAATCTGGTTGAAAACAGCATTCTCGCAAAAACCCTGACGAAATTGCAGAATGACTGGTTAAGCATCACTCCACAACAAGAACAACGACTGGATAAATCCATCTCTCCCTCTGAGAGGGCTGATCTCGAAGCCACAATGCTCCAGCAAAACAAAAATCGGCTAGCAGGCCGCGTCATGGCCTGTGGAGTGAGCGAGGTGACATCCAAGCTCCCTAACCTCCTCAAGGTGCTCCAACCTCAACCAACACCTGTGGGCATCGGCGGAAAAAAATTAAAGGATAGAGAACTAAAAGTGCTTAAAACCAAAGAGATAGAAGCACAAGCTCAGGCGCGCGCTGCAGCAAATGAACTCCTTAAAAATCTGGAAATCCAAGCGAAGAAAAAACTGAAATTTCATAAGATGGGATTTGCCGCGATTGGTTTGACAGTGCTCGGAATAGGAATTGGAATCGCATTCCCTTACGTCGGACTCGCTTTTGGAATCGTGGCGGGCATTGTCAGCATGTCGCGTTGGATCTACCTGACCGGAGCATGCAATGATCTTGGCTCGGAATTTAAATGGAGCCGATGCTGGATGACGATGAGAGGCTCAATACGTACCCTCCTTCAAACGCCGCTTCAGCTATTCCGATGGTTAAAATAACCTTCAATGAAATAACGGGATCCGGCACCGCTCTTTGAGCTCGTTTAAGAGGGGCTCAAGGGTCGCGTATTTTTTCCCAGATAAGCTGGGATCATCGTTGTAGATCAACCACTCATTTCCATCTTGAACAATTGTGAGATCAGAGATTTTATGCAGAGGTTCGCTAAAGGTCAGCGTATAGCAGACGATCTTGCGTTTGAGCTGTCTTTGAAGATGTTCAGCGAGGATGCTGGCGTACTCGTCCTTTCGAAAGAGATAGGAGCCATACGGGTGTTTTTCTAAAATCGTTTCTGCTTCCCATCGATCCACATCATGCCAAGTGGCCTCGATCATATCCATGGGAAAGAACTGAATGTCTAAATGTTCCCACTCTTCAAAGGAGCGCTCCCACCCTTGATTCTTTTTAAACGACTGG
>JAGVMG010000042.1 GCA_020053915.1 Parachlamydiales bacterium
AAGGCCGCTGTGTGCAGACACATAGCTAACTTTACGATCGTTTAGCCCCGGGGCTTTGACACAGCCGAAAGAGTAAAAACTTTCTTAACTATGTACTAGAGAATCCCTTGTAAAGTAAACCGCTTCTACGCGTCCGTCGGTTTTAAGAGCCGAAAGATTCATGCGATTTTCCCAAAAAGTGTTTTTGATGTTTTGCAACTAACTTGCACAATATGTTAATTTCCTTCCATCAGGATACGCCCTGAGTTAAGGGCGTATCGCTCGTTTAAGCTCTTTCTAAAAAAAACTGTAACTTGTATTTTGCGGGAATACCCTTTAAAAAGAGGCTCCCTCATGTCTGAGTTCCCTAATCCTTTCCAAACGCTAAAGTCCCTCAACAACGATAAGAGCAAAGTCTACTACTCTTTGCCAGCTCTTGAAGAGCAGGGGATCGCTAAGATCTCTCGGCTGCCTGTATCCATTCGGATCATGCTCGAGTCACTCTTGCGCAATTGCGATGGAGAAAAGGTGACAGAAGAGGATATCAAGCGATTGGCTAAGTGGAGCCCGACGCAAAGTTTGGCAGGGGATGTTCCTTTTGTCGTTGCCCGGGTGATTCTGCAGGATTTTACCGGTGTGCCTCTTCTTGTCGACCTGGCTGCGATGCGCGATGCGGTGGCAGCGCAGGGCTTTGATCCGACGCTGATCGAGCCACAGGTGCCAGTTGATCTTGTTGTCGACCATTCTGTTCAAGTCGATCGCGCAGGCACGGAAGATGCCTTTCTGTTTAATCTGAAAGTGGAGTTCGAGCGCAATAAGGAGCGGTATGCCTTTCTGAAATGGGGACAGGAAGCCTTTAAAACGTTCCAGGTGGTTCCTCCGGGCATTGGCATTGTGCACCAGGTTAATCTCGAACATATCGCCTCTGTCGTGACCGCTAAAGAGGTGGATGGAAAAATCCTTCTTTATCCCGATACGTTGGTCGGAACGGATTCTCATACGACGATGATCAATGGCCTGGGCGTTGTAGGTTGGGGAGTTGGCGGGATTGAAGCCGAAGCTGCGATGCTAGGCCAACCCGTTTCGATTGAAATGCCCGAGGTGATCGGAGTTCTTCTCGAGGGCAAGCTGCAAAAAGGGGTGACAGCAACGGATCTGACTTTGCGCATTACAGAATTGCTCCGCAAAGAAAAAGTGGTCGGTAAGTTTGTTGAATTTTTCGGAGAGGGAACTGCGAGTTTAACAGTGGCAGACCGCGCGACGATCGGCAACATGGCACCCGAATATGGAGCTACGATGGGTTTTTTTCCGGTCGATGAAAAAACCCTCGATTATCTTAAAATTACAGGACGCTCCGATGAGCAGATTAACCTAGTCAAAGCCTACCTTAGCGCCCAGAAACTCTTCGGCATTCCACGCAAAGGAGAGGTCGATTATACCAAAGTTCTTACACTGGATCTCAATACAGTTAAACCCTGTGTATCGGGCCCCAAACGCCCCCAAGACAGGATCGATTTGACCGATCTGAAACAAAAATTCCATCAACTTCTTAAAGAGCCTGTTGCCACAGGCGGCTATGGCAAGTCAGAAAGCCTGCCGCGTCTTGTCATCCGCTCAGATGGGACATTCCACCTTAGCGAGGGACATATCACAGGAGGAAGCGAACAGATCAATAACAATGATGCGACATCGAAATGGAGTGAATCGGAGATGGTCGAAAACCGCCCCTTCACGCAAGCTGTTGCTAACCCCGGTTATTGCCAGCTTCCTTGCGATGTCACTCTCAACCACGGCTCGATTGTAATTGCCGCGATTACGAGCTGCACCAATACGAGCAACCCGAGCGTCATGTTAGGGGCGGGAATTGTCGCGAAAAAAGCAGTCGAACGGGGACTTTCGGTTAACCATATGGTGAAGACCAGCTTAGCTCCAGGATCTCGCGTTGTGACCGACTATCTTGCAAAAACAGACTTGCAGAAATATCTCAATCAATTGGGTTTTCAGCTCGTTGCTTACGGATGCACCACTTGTATCGGCAACAGCGGTCCTTTGGAAGAGCACATTGAAACAGCAATCAAACAATACGACGTGATCGCAGCAAGTGTTTTAAGCGGGAACCGCAACTTTGAAGCGCGGATCCATAGCTCTGTGAAAGCCAACTTCTTGATGTCGCCTCCACTTGTCGTGGCTTATGCGATCGCAGGCAGAATCGATATCGACTTTGAAAAAGAACCTCTCGGGATCGACACCTCAGGAAAGCCTGTTTACTTGCGCGATCTTTGGCCCACGCCAGAAGAGCTCCAAGAAGCAATGGCCAAAGGAGTGCAAGCGTCGATGTTCCAAAATCGCTATGCGCACATTATGGAAGACAATCCCATTTGGAAAGAGATTGCAGGCACCAAAGGCGCCCAGTATCCTTGGGATGCGAAGAGCACTTACATCCAACAGCCACCTTACTTTGAAGGCTTCACATTGAAGCCTGGTCAATGTCCTGAACTTAACAACATGCGCTGCCTGGCGCTCTTTGGCGATTCGGTTACAACCGACCACATCTCTCCCGCAGGCGCTTTTCGCGGACCTTCACCCGCGGGCCAGTATCTTCTCTCTCTTGGCATTAAAGAAGGGGAGTTCAACAGCTATGGTAGCAGACGCGGTAACCACCACATCATGATGCGCGGCACCTTTGCCAATGTCAGAATCCGCAATAAAATGGCAGACGGTAAAGAAGGCGGCTACACAAAGCTCATTCCCGATGGATCGGTCGTCTCCATTTACGATGCCTGCCAGCAGTATGGCAAAACAAAAACCCCGTTAATTATCTTCGCAGGCAAAGACTATGGAATGGGAAGTTCGCGCGATTGGGCTGCAAAAGGCACTTCGCTGCTCGGCGTCCGCGTGGTAGTCGCTCAAAGTTTTGAGCGGATCCACCGGAGCAATCTCATCGGCATGGGCGTGCTTCCGCTCGAATTTGCGGACAACGAGAACTATGAAAGTTTTGGGATCACCGGAGACGAACTTTTCACCGTGCACGGTCTTGAAAAGGGGATTAAGCCGCGTCAATCGGTTCAACTCGAGCTCGATCGGAACGGAAAAAAAACACAAATCCCATTAATTTGCCGCATCGATACAGCGACAGAGCTCGACTACTATCTCCATGGAGGAATTCTCCCGTATGTCCTCCGAGAACTCCTTCCATCCAAGTAGTTAAACATATATTTAATTCAAGGCTTTTCCGTTATTTTGGGAAAAGCCTTTGTGATTAAATCATATCTTTGTTAAAGTCTGCTTTCAAATTTGGAAAGTTTATCGCGGGGTGGAGCAGTGGTTAGCTCGTTGGGCTCATAACCCAAAGGCCGGAGGTTCGAATCCTTCCCCCGCTATTTTTTCTTGGGCGGCATAGCTCAGTTGGTTAGAGCAACGGAATCATAATCCGTGGGTCGTTGGTTCAAGTCCGACTGCCGCTATTCCTCATTTTCATGTACTTATGTCTTCTCTTAACTTCCAGTCATTATCCATTTGTCTCTTCGGCTTAATTTTTTTGTAAAAAAATTAATAACCTGGAGAATCCCTTAAGAAAACCAATAACCCAGAAGTGGCAACTTTGTCTTTATGCAACTAAATATCAATTATTTAGCGATTTCAGATAATTATAATTCACATTAAAAAAGCTTTGATTTTAAACTGACTATTATTGTTATTGATGATATAATATTGTTGTAAAAACAAATTTGTTGTTAATTTGTTAATTAACTGATGTGAAATTATGAGCGCAATCGCAGCATTACCCTCTCAGCCCAAAACATCGGAAACCCCCTCCTTATATGATATCGGTTCTGCTACAATTCAATTGGTTTTCGCAGGAGAACAAGTCCCTATTACAATTGTGACTGCTCCCTCGCCTAAAGACGAGGGCTTCTAGGGATTTCTCCCAGGCCATCCAATCCGAGGGCCAAAATATTTAACGCGGCATTGAAGTCCCTT
>JAGVMG010000045.1 GCA_020053915.1 Parachlamydiales bacterium
CTTGCTCTCACTGTGGGAAGACACAGTCTGAGTACAAGTTACTCTAGATGCCCTCTTTGCCATTCGTGGCACTGGACTGATTGCCCCTTAATCGGGAGACGCTTTCTGCTTCAGCTGAGAGAGAATCTTCACTCAAAGTTCCACAGCGGTCTTTAATCGCTTGCGTATCAAAATAGAAACCCCTTGAATCGCAATCAACCCGAAGAGGAACCCAGGAATGATGGGAGCTACCTCCCATTGATACATTTGGTCCAAGTAAGGCCACACAGCTGTCGTTATCCCTCCAACAAATATGCCTGCAAAAGCTCCATATTTATTGATGTTTTTGGCATAGAGAGACAGCAATACCAATGGTCCAAAAGAAGCTCCAAGCCCTGACCATGCGTAGAGGACGATCTGATAGATCGTGCTAGGTTTAAAATAGGCTATAATTAAGCCCAGTGTTGCAACCAATACCACACTTATGCGAGAAATCCATAGCAGCTCTCTGGAAGTTGCATTTTTGCGAAAAAGCTGTTTATAAAAATCCTCAGACAGATTGGAGGCGACAATCAGAATATGTGCCGCCATGACGTTCGTGGTAGCAGCCAAAATCGCACACATCGTTAACCCAATGAAAACAGGGGACAGGGTCTGTTGAACGATACTTAAAATCACTTGCTGTGGATCCGCGAGTCCTTCCTGAAATAAAACAATTCCAATGAGCCCAGCAAACGTCGCCCCTGTCAAAGTCACGATCAACCAGCTGATCCCTAAATATTTGGCTTTCCACATTTCACTTGTATGACGAATGCCCATAAACTTCGTCAAAATATGGGGCTGTCCAAAATAGCCTAGTCCCCATCCAGCAGCTGTCATACAGATTTTCCACAGTGTTACCCCTTGTAAATCGGGTAGCAGAGACGTGGCAATATTTCTAGCTTCCAAATGCTCTAGGATAAGATGAATGCCTCCCATCCGCTGGAGCAAATAGACAGGAATGCAAATAATCACTCCCAGCAGAAAAAATCCCTGAAATAGATCGATCCAAGCCACAGTTCGATATCCTCCCATGAAGACATACGCAACCACTAGGATCAACCCAATCGCAACGCCGAAATGATAATTAAGACCAAACAGCGATTCGAATAGCACCCCCATGGTAATAAGCCCGGATGAGATATATGCCGTAAAAAACAGGACGGACATCAGTCCAGAAATTAATCGGAGACTCCCAGAGCGATCATCAAAACGGCTTTCAAAAAAAGCATTCAAAGTCAGGCTTCCGTATTGCTCTGTCATGCTGCGTAAACGAGGCGCTATGAAATGCCAATTGAAAAACATTCCAATAATAAGCCCAATCGCAGCCCACGCAGCGAGAACACCCCCTCCAAAAATTAAAGCTGGGTATCCGAGGAACAACCAACTGCCCATATCGCTTGCCTGAGCTGAAAGAGCGGTTAACCAAAAATTCGATGTCCGATTGCCAAGAATAAAATCAGCCCCGGACTGCTGCTTTTTATAGGAAAGAAAAGCGACAAAAAACAATACGGCAAAATAGACGCATAACGTACTAAGCTCAATAACACCATTTTCCATAAAATTCCAAATATAGAGTGCGTAAAAATTCAATTACATCTTGAGATTGGGTTGGCAATAGCCAAAAACAATCGACAATTAAAATGGCCTCTAAACTTTAACTTTAGAGTGAAAATTGCAGAAATTTAATGGGACAAGGGAAAATTACCCCAAATGGGGGAAAGAAGACGGGCGAGTGACCGGTTGACGGCTAACGGTGAAAACTAAGTGTTTTTCCATTCTTACTATCCACGAAAATCTGGTCAAGTTAGCTAAAATTGCTCGAATTTTACAGGAGATATTTCAGACTAGCAAGGGAAAAGAAGCCCTTTCCGTGATTTTCATGTCAGATTAATTAAAAGCTCTAACACTCTTCCTCGGAGACGAATGGCAGTAGAATACAGAATCGAACTAGGACAAATCTTGCAGGGAAGTGTTGAATTTCAGGAAGTTGTAGGCGAACGTCAATAAAATATTTGCAGTTGATTAACAATCAATGAATTGGCATCATAGATCTCCCGTTTTACCCACAAGGTAACTTATGTTTTCATTCATTCTTTCTTGTTGTCTTGCAACAGCATCGCTTGGCTCAGCCTCAACACCTAATCTGGACGCCAATCCACATAAAATCGAGCGAAGAGCCGCTTTTGATATTGGCTCAGGACAAATCAAAATGCAGGTCTCTGATGTCGATCTCACAGTAAACAAGATTGTAAACGTATTGCTTGCTGATACTGTTTATATTGGGTTGAGAGAAGATCTGGTGAAAAGTGTAGGGTGTCGATTGAGTCCTGAAATCCAAAACAAAGCGGTAAACGGTATCTTAGAGCTAATTGGAAAAGCGGCTCCTTTCCTTCCAGAGGCTTATCATGCTGTTGCAACAGAGGCTCTTAGACTCGCAGAAAATGGCGATGCATTGGTGGAGCGGATCAAAAATGAAACAGGAGTTTCTGTAACCATTGTCTCTCAAGAAGAAGAGGGGATTTTGGGATTTATCACTGCCGTTAATGAGGTAGAGGTGGATCACGATAAAGTGGTCTCTTTGGATTTTGGAGGAGGTAGTTTTCAGCTTTCCACTAAACAGGGAGCCTCTTACTCGGTGTATCAGGGAAAGCTGGGAAAAACTCCCATGAAAAGTGCTTTGTTAAAAATCCAAGGTAAGGATGTGGATCCAGCACTAAGTCCAAACCCCATTTCAAAATCCGATGCCATGCTGGCCTTTCAATTCATTCAGGCTCAATGCCAAGATATTCCCGTTGAACTCCATCAAAAATTGAATGATCCAGATGTTGTTGTATTAGGAATTGGCATCAATCCATTATGGGGAATGCAACAGAGCTCACTCTATGATAAGTCTCGAATTTTAAAAGAGCTCGATGTTCGCTTGAATCTTGATGACGCTGCGATTCGAATGAAAGATTCGATTCCTGCGGATCGAAAGGAAGCATTTACTCATGTTGTCTCCAACCTCATCTTGGCTTACGGAATCATGGACACATTAAACATAACCCAAGTCCATTACGTGGGAACGCAGGGTGCCAATGCAATTGGTACATTGCTCTCACCCAAATACTGGGAAAATAACGAGAGGTCACAATGAGCGTCTCAGCAGTAAATCCATTAATTTATATTCTTTTAGGCTGTCCTGGTTCAGGAAAGGGAACTTTTGCTCAGACAATTAAATCTGAAGGGTATGATCATGTCTCCACAGGTGATATCACAAGAGAAGAGGTTAAAAATGAAACGGAATTTGGTCTTAAGTACAAAGAGGCCATCCTAAATCATGTTATCGGAGGGATTCCCTTTGAGGAAATACAACGTCTCATCGAGCAAAGGTTGGGAAAAGCTGTTTTGGAAGGAAGGGGAGTCCTCCTTGATGGATATCCCAAAACCAAAGGGCAATGCGAATTTTTAGACGAGTATATTCAAACAAATGCCCTCAAAGATAAGGTTGTGGTTATATTACTTGATGTGAATGAAGAAGAAGCCATCGATAGAATCATCTATCGCCAAACATGCGAAAACTGCAACAAGATCTATAATTCAAAGTTTTCCCCTTCTAAGATTATTGACAAATGTGATGAGTGTCATGGGAAGTTAAATAAACGCCTAGATGACCAGGATGAGGTGACAAGAAAAAGAGTCTATGAATTTAAGGAAAAAATGCACGCTGTCATTGAGCATTACTCAACGGGAGGCCGTCTTCATGTGCTCGATGGAAATTTAGACCCTGAGATTTGCATAGAGAATTATGCACGCTTTCATGAGATGATGCACAAGGGTGGAGGAAGGTAAAAACTCTCCTCTTCTCTTCAGAGTTGAGGGATTTTGAGAAATCCCTCTGTTAGTTACTTTCAGAAGGAGGGGTTGAGCGAATATTCCGAAAGTACTCAGCTGCATTTTCAGATTCCTGAACTGCAATTCTTGCTCTGGTGAACATCTGTCTTTCAAATTCCTCTGTTAATTTTGGCCAGTCGACGGGTTTTGGTGAGGAAGCGAGTAGGGTTGATAATAATCTGGCATCTTCAAGTACGTTGCTCCCTCCAAGGCCTCGGTCGGGAAGCATGGCGTGGGCTGAATCGCCAACAAGGGTAACTCTGCCGGTTGGAACCATAGGAAATTGGTTAGAGTCAGGAAATTGCGTAGTGCGCAAGCGCCAAGGCGCCATTATCGCTTCTGCAGAGGTATCGTACACCAATTTTTTCAGATTCTCATGCCAAGTTTCGTTTCTCATCAATTGCTTGCAGTGATCCAATATGCGCGTGCGACATTCCAACCCTTGATCAAACTGATACCAAGAAGCATCGCGGCCCTCTATTTTTTCTGAAAGCACCCAAAAAACTGTAGGACTTCTGTCGGCTCGTTCTGAAAAGCATACAGCCATGGAATGTGCATTAGGTCCCACAAAACGGACTAATCCATTTTTGTTTAGAGGAAGAAGCTTGTCCCATTCAGGGGTACGATCAATCTGTCCTCCCAAGATGGCATGATTGCTACTCACTATTTTTGGAATCGATCCAAGGCTATTTCCGTAAACTAATGGGAAAAGTTCTCTTATGGTTGAGACTCCTCCATCGCATCCAACAAGCAAGTCCCCAGTGGCATGCGAGCCATCTTCAAAACGCGCAATCACTTGATTGCCATTGTCTTCGAACGTGACAAGACGCTTGTTCCATTCAATGTTGATCCCTTCCTGCAAAAGGTTTCTTAGCTCAGAACGAAGAAATTGAGCTGCAGCATCTTGCCCTTGTGGAACACTGAAAAAAGGTTCCATTTTTTCATTCGCGCAGGTAACGCCATCGCCCACATTAGCAACTTTGGCCAGGGATAAACGATTCAATTTTTCAGGCGTTAGTAGTGCAGTCAAAGCGGCCAATCCCAGAGATCGAATTGAAATCCGATATCCTTGAGTTCGACTCGTAGGGCTCTTGTCTCTTTCAAAGACGGAAACATTGAATCCAGCATTGACAAGACCTTGGGCCAGAGCCAATCCGCCAAGTCCAGCTCCAATAATCAGTATCGATAAACGCTGACCTTGCATTTGATTTTTGGGTGCAAAACCTTTTTGTCTATCCATAATTTTTTTCCTTCGCTGTTAGCAATCCAACCTTTTTAAGAAAGTAATTTTCCATAGGATACAATAAAGAAATCTCGTTTTATTTTCATTGAATCTTTTCAAAAGACTCGCGTATCTTTTTCACATCTTAGATGTCATGGAACTCCAGGCAGTTAGAAAATAAATGAGCACGATAAGTTTCTTGGGGAAGTTAAAGAAATCTATTTTATTGAAAGCTTTCATGCTATAATTTATAATTAATAATCAAATGGTCCGCAATTCGATGGCAGCAAAAATTGACTATAAAGATCTTCTGATCAAAGACTATGAGCATTGGGCCTTATACCTAAATGAATACCAATGCTATTTAGGACGAGTGTGCCTGACAGCTAAACGGGAAGATGCTAAGGATTTTATCGATATCACCGAAGCTGAGCAAAAAGAATTTTTTAATATCGCACAAACAGTCAAAAGAGCTCTTTACAAACTATTCCAGCCCGATCTCATGAATACGGCTGCTCTCGGAAACGTCTATGCACATTGCCATGTTCATCTGATTCCAAGGTATGCAACAGAACGCGTGTTCAAAGGGATCACCTTTAAAGACTCTCGCTGGGGATCGAACTATGCACCTTATGATCGCGGATTTATTCTCACTCTTGAAGAACTTAATGTGATCAAGGAAGCTCTTTCTTTGGCCCTTTCAGAGGAAGAAACTTAGAGGTGTTGTTGCTACTGGCAATAGCGCCTTTAAGTGCTAACCAATCTTTTTTCTCCTCCTGCTTTTATCTGGAGGTTGAGGAAGGCCGGTATAGATATCTGTTATCTCGAGGTAGTTGGCATCAGGATTATCAGGAAACCGAATTTTGATCGGCCGGCCCTTTGGATTCCCAACCACCCATGCCCCTCCAGCATCATCTGGGATATATAGACAGGGAAAGCTATCTTTATCATTGCCGTCTCGCAAATAGAGACGGCCATTTTGTTCAGTAAATGTGTACGTGGGATGTTTATCCGAGTTTTCTTCATTTTGGTACACGCCCTGCAGCGATTGAACTGTGGCCAAGCTCGGCTGCACTGCAGCTAAAACTCCCATATCTACAGCTTTTGTCACTAAACAATAATCACTGTAAATTGCTTTATATCCATCTTCTTTTGTGATCACTAGCCAGGAGCCCCCTTTCTTATCCCGATAGCCGCAGATCCCTTTTTTATCAATAGAGGGATCGCGGAAGAGTTCATGCCTCATCCCATTGCAAGAACAGGTGATCTTATCTGGGGGATGTTTTGCAAACGGGTCCACATCAGTGATGAGATAAGCGTTTCCATGGAAAACAAAGGCATTTTCAGATGCGGGACAATAAAAAACCAAGTCGTAAACAGACTGTTCGTCTCCAGGAATTCCAACACTTGTTTTCAACGCGTTAATGAATCGCTGTTCTTGAGGATTAGGCCCAAGGGCACTTGAATCGCACATGGCAACCAATCCAGCTTCTTTTCCCCGAAGAGGAAAAACGACCAGTGCGGTGACATCTCTCTCTTCGTCGCCAAATTTTTCTCGATTCATTCCGGCATGCTGAATTGAAGTGGCATTGGCCCCGCACCCTAAACCATGGTGCTCTAAAAGATCACGTGGACGTAACATATTAGACTGCCATCCGGCTCCAAAGGCATACTCGAGAGAAGCTTCCCCCTCTTGAAGGCGGGCTGCCACCTTTAGGAGATCGTTAATGGACGAGGTCATATCTCCAGCAGGGGATTGAATGATATCTCCGCTGGGTCCTGGCGCAATAAAAGATTCTGAAAGTCCAAAAACACCTTCGAATAACTCAGTCTTCATGATTTGAGAAAACGGGATCGATCTGCCATAACGCTGCTCATACGCTCGTTCCAACATCCAACCTGCAACAGCTAAGCCCGCATTGCTATAGGAACCGACTCTATCGCCAGGTTGACTCGTGTGCTTATACTTATGCCCCACTCGACCTTCCATGAGAAAACGCTCATGCAGTGTAGTGGGGCGTGTGTTAGGATCCTGCAAGCGGCAATGATCATCAGATTCAAGGCCAGAAGTATGAGAGAGGAGTTGCTCTAGGGTCATGTTGCGCGCAGCTTCGAGATCTTCAAAAACCTCCCTGAGAATGTCGTCTGGTAAAAGATCCCCGCAACGTGTATTTAACCCATTGGGCAAAACTCCATCCTTAACGAGTTTCATAGCCAGTAAGGCCGTAAATGTTTTGGTTACGGAGCCCACGCGATGCGCCCCATATTCCTCATTCTTACCCAATCTAGCGGATTCCACAGAGCCATTTGGCAACAAAAACCCCACTTCAGAATGATGCTCTTTTGGGCGATCAATAGCACCTTCATAAGCAGGTCGAACTTCTGATAGATCGACTTGGGGGGAACTTGTGTGCATCAAAGGACGTTGATAAGGATCTAGACCACCTATGCCACTAGCCATTTTCAGTCTCCTTTTCCCCTTTTTTATAGGAGTGAGAAGAATTTTCTAGCTACATGAATAATTGTTTTTTTCGTATATTTCCTGTTCAACTGGAGAATCGAAATGGTAAATATACAATCCTATCTATTACATGTTTTGCCGCTGTGTGCACATCTCATTGCGCCAGCCACCTCAATTGCGAATGAGCAGGTCTTTGCTATTCGCGATTGGATTGAAGTGCCCGACGGAACCTCTGTGTCTCCATTTTTTAATCCAAAAGATTGCACGAGCAATCTGCCATGGGATCTTCTGGATGATTTAAGTATTGCAGCAGGGGAGATCCAAGCTGAGTCGACGATCCAGATTCTTCCAATTGTGACTCAGATTATTTTTGTGTTGTCTGGGAAGCTTGAAGTGGTTACAAAAGGTCCTGAAGATGAGGCTCCCAAATCAGTATTGGTCAATGCGCATGAGGCGGTTTTAAATAAACCGGGCTCTTTTTTCCAACTGTGCAATAGAGGACAAGAGCCTTGTCGTGTTTTATACATCGTTAGTCCAGCTTATCTATTTGAAATGGATGAAGAGGGATCGGTTGTGTACGACGATGCCGTTATTGTTAAGGGAGGGTGGGACGAGCTAGAACAAAACCATTGGCAACCCTTTGGCTTGGACTCCGTAGAAGCTAAAAGGACAGCTCGAGAGGCATCTTACCGCAGATTGGCTCTGAAAAAAACTTAAGTAAATTTATTCGGGGTGCTAAAAACAACAAGGAGATCGGCTCATGAAATGGATCTTAAGAGCCCTTTTAGTCGTGTCAGCCGTTTTACCATGGCAAGCTGCCCTATCCGACGAAGTGCCCTCGTTAAGTAAAGTCGTATTAATTACAGGTGCCTCAAGGGGAATTGGCATTGCGACGGCAGAGCTTTTAGCCGAAAAAGGCTATCTGGTATATGCGGGGATTAGAACGACGCCAGTTTCTCAACTTCCAACTCATCCCAATCTCCGTTACGAAGTGCTCGATGTAACGGATCTTTCAACGATTCAACAGGTTGTCAGTCGGATCATAAAACGCGAGGGTCATCTTGACGTTTTAATCAACAACGCTGGATACGCGCTTGGAGGTCCCGTTGAGTGTCTCACGATGAAAGAGATCCAAGAACAAATGGATGTCAATTTCTTTGGGGCCATTCTGGTTATGCAAGAGGTGCTTCCGCATATGCGCGCGCAGAAAAGCGGGCATATTATTAATATTAGCAGCGAGCAGGGGGTCTATGGACAACCTTACGGAAGTCTTTATACAGCAAGCAAGGCGGCTTTAGAATCCTTGTCGGAGGCTTTGAGCCAAGAAGTGTCCGCTTGGAATGTGAGCGTTTCGATCGTGGAACCAGGGCAAGTTGCCACGAATTTTTTTGTTAAACTTGGCTCGAAACAGGTAGCGTTAAACCCTTACAAAAGAATCAATGAGCTCATCGCAAAAAGCTTGGAAGATAAAAGAGTGCCTTCCGAAACTTGTCAAACTCCAGAGCAAATTGCTCACGTTTTGCAGGCAGTTATCGAAGACCCTCATCCCAAATTGCGCTACCAGACCAGCGCTCTTGCAGAAAAGACCGTTGCGCAGTACATCACGGATACTTCCGGAGCAGAGTACTCAAAACGGATGAAAACAGAGGTAGATCTATGGCTCTCAAATCAATGATGTGAAGCGTCGCGTTAATATAATACATATCTATTGGATCAAAAGCGGGTTCACATTTTCGCTGGAAAAGAAAGTTATGAGATTTTACAATTCTCCTCACTTATACGGATGAATATTTGTTTCAGCGAGTTTTCAAAAGAAGCTTAAAGAAGGAGCTTATGATGTGTTTACGATTTAAGACTGCAATCCTTTGTGCACTGTGTGTTTTATTCGGGATCCAGACGCAAGCGGAGCATCCTATTTATATGTTGTTGACCCACCCAAGAGCTACCGGAACCGCAACAGAAAATGTGATGAGGACAAAACCTGAGATGAAGGTGTTGCATGCTCCTTATCTCGACACCTTTCTAATCAAGAAGTATGGATCAGACCATCTGTTTACTAGGTCATTGCCAAACCCTGCTCTTACATTTGATGATGTTACGAATCACCTTTTCCAACTTGCTGAACGCTCTCCTGTGTTTTTCAAAGAATCAGCTTATTTGCTCGTTGACTACCTCAAAGATCATCCTGAAGTATACCATCATCCTCAAGTGAAAATCGCATTTTTAGTTAGAGATCCAGCGAAAAGTGTTCTCTCGTTCTATCGCAAAATGCCCTCTGTGGATGAATCCATTGTAGGACATCGGCAGCTGTGGGAGCTTTTTGTGTTTCTTAAAGAGCAGCTAAATGTCACTCCCCTAGTGATCGATTCAGATGAACTGTTAAAAGACCCTCTTTCGATTTTAGGGAAATTGGGATCCTATTGGGGACTTGCCTTTGATGAAACCAACTTGAAATGGGAAACTGGTTATTCCGATGATTGGCATTTAAGCAATTGGTATGTCGAGGTTGCGAACTCTACACAGCTGGGCGGCTATCGGGGAGATGTGGAACGAGAAGAAGATGGAACGCCTAAATACTTAGAGGTTGAAGATGAACAGGACCGGCTTCGATTGCAAGATCTTTTCCGCTCACAAAATGGTTATTATCAAAAGCTTTTTCATTATGCCCTTAAGGCAGAGAACAAGTGATAATTGAATTTAAAACTCAGCTCTAAACTCCCTTTGTTGATAACTTTGAGAAAGTTTAAGACCTGAGATAGCTTTAGATCAAGTCGTTTTCAACGACAAATGACTCGTGTCATTCCACAGTGCGAGCACTGGCGTGGTCCTTTCGTAAGAAAGGATGGAGAGCGAAGAGGGCGATAGCAACAGGTGCTTGCCTTCGAGGGAGGAGAGATTGAGCCAACGGGCTGCGAGCACTCTTAGAAAATGCCCATGTGAGAAAATACAGATGTCGCCATGGCTTGAGTGGATCTTGGCGAGAATCTTGTTCGCACGAGCGGTGACGTCGGTGAGGCTCTCTCCGTTAGGAGCTCCTCTGTCGAAGATGGTCCAGTTGGGGTCTTGTTTGCGGATTTCTTGTGTGGTGAGGCCTTCATAATCGCCGTAGTTCCACTCGATAAGATCTGGATCGGTATAGGCGTGTTTTAGAAGACCGGTGAGTTCGCAGGTGTGCTCTGCTCTTTTGAGAGGGCTCGTGAGGACTTTTTCAAAGGTATGGCCTTTTAAGCGTTTGCCGAGAAGGAGCGCGTCTTGTTCTCCTTTGGAGGTGAGAGGGATGTCGGTACTGCCGGTGTGTTGTCCGGAGAGAGTCCAGGTTGTTTCGCCGTGGCGGATGAGGTAAATTTTGCGGTTGGGATTCATAAGATGTAGTGTTTTGCGGTTTTGAGAAAGTCATTGGTTTGCTCTTTTGCCCAGCGGTCGGATTTTTTGAGCTCTTTGGCGAGCATTTTGGCAACGTGGGGGGCGATCGAGACGGCAGCTTTGGCATCGAGAAGGATGGAACGGGTTCTGCGAGAGAGCAGATCTTCTACGGTGCGGGCCATTTCGTGGCGGATCGCGAAGATGATTTCGGATTCTGTATAGGGGAGGTGGGGATGGAGTTTTCGGGAATGGGCTTTACGGGCGATCGATCTAATTTCTTTGATGTCGGTACCGTAAGTGCTGTAATGCTCGAGAGGATCAAGAGAGGGATCGTATCCGTGGAGGCGGAGTGTTGAGGTGACGCAGTTTCTTTCGGGGAGGTTGCCGACAAGCGCTGCTTTGTGGATCACATCTTCTGCCATCTTGCGGTAGGTGGTCCATTTTCCGCCGGCGATCGTCACAAGACCTGATTTGGAAATAAAGATGGTGTGGTCGCGGGAGAGAACTGCAGTGTTGTCGCTTTTACCTGTTTTGATGAGGGGGCGCAGGCCTGCAAAGAGGCTAAGGACATCATCACGGGTGGGATCTTTGGTGAGGTAGGTCGCGGCGTTTTCTAGAAGGAAGTCGATCTCTTGTTTTAAGGGGCGTGGCTCGAGTGGAGTTTTTGTAACGGGGGTGTCTGTGGTGCCAAGGAGGATTCTGTCGTGCCAGGGGACCATGAAGAGGACGCGGTTGTCGGAGGTGTGGGGAACCATGATGGCGGATTTGCTGGGCATGAACGATTTATCGAGCACGAGGTGGACGCCTTGACTGGGGGCGATGATTTTTTTTGCCTTGGGCTGATCGAGTTGGAGGATGTCGTCGGAAAAGACGCCGGTGGCGTTGATGATCACCTTTGCGTGTAGTTGATAGCGCGTTTTCGTTTCTTTGTCTTCGGCTTTGACGCCGATGCAGAGACCGTTTTTCTTGAGAAGTCCCGTGACTTTGAAAGCGTTGATGACAGTCGCACCGTTGTCGACAGCGGTTCGGGCGAGACAAATGGCAAGGCGCGCATCGTCAAATTGTCCATCGAAATAGATCACACCGCCGCGCAAGCCCTTGCGCTCGAGAGTGGGAATCGCGCGTAGAGTGGCCGCGCGCGAAAGGTGTCGGGATTTTTCAATGCCGAGTTTTCCAGCGAGCACGTCGTAAATTTTTAGCCCGATTCCGTAAAAAGGGCCTTCCCACCAATGGTAATTAGGAACGAGAAAGGGGAGGTGGTGGATCAGATGGGGTGCATTTTGACACAGAAGTCCCCGTTCTTTGAGGGCTTCAGTGACAAGCGCGATGTTGCCTTGCTGAAGATAGCGCAGTCCGCCATGGATGAGTTTTGTGCTGCGGCTCGAGGTGCCTTTTGCAAAGTCGGCTTGTTCGAGAAGTAGGGTGCGGTAGCCGCGCGAGGCGGCATCGACAGCGCTCCCAAGTCCCGTTGCGCCGCCTCCGATGATGATGATATCCCATTGATCGGGAGATTTTTCTATGTTCTGGAGCATTTCTTCGCGGTTCATGCGTTCTTGTCTCCCCATAACTTAGCACAAGCGATCGCGCGGTCCCAATGGGCGCGCAAGCGTTGCCGTGTTTCATTTTCCATCGACGGGATAAAGGTGCGCTCTTCTTTCCAGTACCCTGTGATTTCCTCTTGATTTTTCCAAAAGCCCACCGCAAGACCGGCTAAGAAAGCAGCGCCAAGGGCGGTGAGTTCTGTCATCCGGGGTCTGATTGTTGGGACACCGAGAAGATCGGCTTGGAATTGCATAAGGAGATTATCGCCGACGGCACCGCCGTCGACACGGAGCTCCTTAATGTTCATTTGAGCATCGCTTTGCATGGCGTGAAGCACATCGGTGACTTGAAAGGCGATCCCTTCGATAGCAGCACGTGCAATGTGGGCGGCTTGAGTGCCTCGGGTGAGACCTAAGATCATGCCGCGGGTATAGGGGTTCCAATGAGGTGCTCCCAGACCTGTAAAAGCAGGGACGAAGTAGACGCCACCGCTATCAGGAACACTGAGAGCAAGTTTTTCAATTTCGGAAGATTTTTTAAAGAGATTCAGGCTGTCGCGAAGCCATTGTACGACAGCGCCTCCCATAAAGACGCTCCCTTCGAGGGCGTATTCGACCTGACCATTGATCTTATAGGCAATGGTCGTGAGAAGGTTGTTTTTAGACAGGACGGGTTTAGTTCCTGTGTTCATGAGCATGAAGCATCCGGTGCCGTAAGTGGTTTTGGCCATACCTGATGTAAAGCAAGCTTGTCCAAAGAGAGCGGCTTGCTGATCACCTGCGATTCCGCTTATCGGAATGGGGATGGAAAAAAGGCTGTGGCTCGTATTGCCATACACTTCACTTGAACTTCTGACCTCGGGAAGAAGCGCGCGGGGGATCTGTAAGATGTCGAGGAGCTCCTCATCCCAGGTGCAGGTATGGAGGTTAAAAAGAAGCGTGCGTGAGGCGTTGCTCACATCGGTGATATGGTGTTTGCCATCGGTGAGTTTCCATATGAGCCAGCTGTCGACGGTTCCGAAGGCAAGATCTCCTCGTTTGGCTTTTTCTTGCGCGCCGGGAATATGATTGAGGATCCAATGGATTTTGGTTCCGGAAAAATAAGGATCGAGTAAAAGTCCTGTCTTTTGCTTAAAGAGAGGCTCTAGTCCTTTGTCTTTTAAGCTCTGGCAAAATTCAGTGGTGCGCCGGTCTTGCCAGACGATGGCAGGGGCAATCGGAAGACCTGTTTTTTTATCCCAGACGATGGTGGTTTCTCTCTGATTGGTGATGCCGATGGCGGCGATCTGAGAGGGAGTGATGCCTGCGTGGATGAGGACCTCTGTCGCAACAGCTGCTTGCGTTGACCAGATTTCCATCGGGTCATGCTCGACCCATCCGGGGGAGGGGAAATGCTGGCGGAACTCTTTTTGAGCTGTCCCTTTGACATTTCCTTCGTGGTCGATCAGCATCGCACGCGAGCTTGTCGTACCTTGATCTAAAGAAAGGATGTATTTCATAATTTCAATTTCCAATTCAGGGAAAATTATTGCAAGCATTTCATTTTTTTGTTTCAGTAAAAACAAAACGAAATGGAGTGGGCTATGAGCATATTTGTTGCAGAATTTATCGGAACGCTGCTGTTGATTTTATTGGGAAATGGGGTCGTGGCCAACGTGCTGCTCACTCGTTCTAAAGGATTTCATTCGGGATGGATGGTAATTAGCGCCGGGTGGGGCTTTGCAGTGGTGGTGGCAGTCTATGTAACGGGATGGATTAGCGGCGGGCATTTAAATCCGGCGATTACACTCGGGCTGTCGATTGCAGGAAAAAGCCCTTGGCATTTGGTTCCCTATTATCTTAGCGGACAAATGTTGGGAGCGATTTCGGGATCAGCACTTGTGTATCTCGCTTATTATTCCCATTGGAAACCGACAAGCGATGCGAATCAAAAACTGCTCTGCTTCTGCACGAACCCGGCGATTCGCGCAACACCATGGAATTTTGTCACTGAAATGATCGGCACAGCAGTGCTTGTTCTTGGTGTATTAGGAATCATCAATATCCATAATGGTGTGTCTAATGGATTTGGGCCTTACGCGATTGGAATTTTGGTATTCAGCATCGGTCTTTCTTTGGGCGGTCCTACAGGGTATGCGATTAACCCTGCGCGTGATTTAGGTCCGCGGATTGCTCACGCACTTCTTCCGATAGCTGGCAAAGGCCCCTCTGAATGGGGATATGCCTGGGTTCCAGTGATCGCGCCTCTTGTGGGAGCGTGTTTGGGTACGTGGATCTACCTGAAGTTTATCGTCAATATGCTCCCTTTAGTTGGGGGAGGGAACACTCCTTAAAACAAACTCGTCAAATAGCGTTGTCAGGCTAAACCAGGTGTTGATCTGTACAAATTTGTGTATCGGGCAGCTCAATCCTAAAAGTGTCGCAACAGCTAAAGAGCCGATCGATCCTGCGAATGCAGAAAGAGCTACTTTAGCGATTCTGTCGCACGGATTGCTTGGATTGGATACATCCAATGTGTCAACAAGAGAAGAAGTGATGATGCTGACGACTTTGTAGGCTCCCCACATCGCGCCATAGACAGGAGCAAACAGGGTCAGTGCTCCACCGACAAGTGCGCTATAGCAGGCTTCATCTTTATAGGTCTCCAATGCTTCCGCGAATGTGGGAAGGTTTCTTGGCTGGGGATTGGAAAGAGGGGTAGACATATGGCTCTCCTTTGCGTCTTTTTTCTATTTCAGCTAAAATACAGAGCAAAAATCTAAAACGTTGCTTCATTTTTGTGAATTTATTTCTTAAAGTCCTTCATCGCGATGCCAAAGAGCCCATTTCTTACACCGTGGAGCAATTCCAAGAGGTGATGGGAATCACTTTTTTCCCTCATCTGCGTTTTGAGACCCCGAAGACGTTGGAAGGCTGTAGGCGTAAAGCAGCGCGATCGAAGCTGGATGCGAGGCAAAAATGGCTGGGAAGCTACTATTCTCCTGAGGTAAGGCGGGGATTTGTTCCCGATGTGACGATTGCCTGGGTCGATGAGGTGGTAGGCTTTGGAGTGTTCGCGAACCGGGATTTTCCCCGCTATGCCTTTTTAGGAGAGTACACAGGGCTTGTCTGCAAGCAGCGCTGGTTTAAGAAGATTAAGAACAACTACTGTTTTGATTACACATTTGTTTCGGGAAGTTTTAACTCTCCCTATCTCATCGATGCAAAGGGACAGGGGAATCACACCCGTTTTATCAACCATAGCAGTAGGCCCAATCTTGAGAGTTCCTCGGTGTTATGCGACGGGGTGATGCATATCATTCTGTATGCGACCCAGGACATTGCCGCAGGGACCCAGCTCGCCTACGACTATGGGGAAGACTATTGGAAGAAGCGGGATGTGCCTAAGGTTTTGTAATTAATTTATTTTAATTTAAAAAATTAAATTGAATTAGACTTAAAATTCTTGTATAATTTTTGCTATAAACAAGGTGGCTTAATAGAAGAATAACGATCGGGATGGATTAAGACGTCTCTGTAATATTTTGTTTTCCGTCGTTAAAGATCCTTATCGAAATCATTATGACTGTCCCACACTTTTGAAATTAATAGAGATTATTTACGACCCTGCTAAATGGGATCGTTTTAGAAAATCTCCCACTTCAGCTCTTACTGCCGCAGATGAATTGCAAAAAATTTCAAATGGTCTTGATCGTAGGATGACTCAAGAAAAAGCAAATAATGCAATTGAAGCTGTTCGGGTAAAAATGGATTTTCTGCACACAGAATCCGCAGCATTTCTTGCTGAGCACGAGAAAATTGCGAACGAATTTAAAATCTCATTTTCTAAATAGTTTATCGCGACAGGGGGCATGTCATGCCCCCTGATCTTGAAGCTAGTTGTTAAGCTTCGACGGGAACGTTGATGCCGAGAAGCTCGATCTCGAAGACGAGAGCAGTATTCGGGCCGATCTCTTGGCCAAAGCCGTGCTCACCGTAAGCGAGATAAGAGGGGATATACACTTCCCATTTTTCACCGACGTTCATGAGTTGGAGCGCTTCTGACCAGCCTGCAATCACGCGATTAAGCGGGAAGACGACCGGTTGGCCGCGCTGATAGGAACTGTCGAAGACTCTGCCGTCGATGAAGCTGCCGCGGTAGTGGATTTTAACGGCATCGAGCGGTGTTGGGCTCTGGCCTTCTTGTCCTTTTTGGAGCACTTTATATTGGAGGCCGCTTGAGAGTGTTTGCACGTCTGGCTTTTCTTTATTGGCTGCCAAGAAGGCTTCGCTGCGCTTTTTGTTTTCATCGGCAACTTTGGCAATAAATTGCTTTTGTTGCGTTTCAATCTGATTTTTCAAGGCGACGAGGATCGATTGGATCTCTTCGTTGGGAAGTTTCGCTTCGGCATTATTAAGGGCATCTGTGATCCCGTCCATGAGGCTTGTGAAGCACATGTCGGAAAACTGCTGTTGCAAATTTTTGCCTGTCTGAAGACCAATGCAGTAACTTACTTTTTCTTTTGTTGAATTCATCCTTCACCTCTGTTGTTGGGAAAGAGGTATGTATACCCCAACGGGATTTGAGGGACAAGAAGTTTTTACTAAAATGTAAGTAATTAATAGTAAGGGGGATAAAATCTGTGTTTTTTTAGTGCTCCAGAGTGTATCCTTTATGGACAACTTCAAGGAACCCCATGCAAGCTAAAGCCTCTCAAGAAACGGATCTGTTGACCCTCTTAAAAGAGCTCGCTCCCGATAGCTCCATGAGCACATTGCGCTCTTGGATTGAAAAGGGGAGGGTGTGCGTCGATGGAAAAATAGTGGCTCGGGCAAAACTCGTTGTGAAGAAAGGGCAAGAGGTCAAAGTGGGCCCGCGCGTGCATTTTATCCGCGGGGGGATCAAAATCCTTTTTGAAGATGAGCATCTTGTCGTGATCGAAAAGCCAGAAGGGCTACTCAGCGTCGCAACCGATTCTCCAACAAATCTTAGTGCTCATGACATCCTGAAGCGGCATTTTCAGGGGCAGCGGGTTTTTCCTGTGCACCGTTTGGACCGCGAGACCTCAGGGGTGATGATCTTTGCCTATTCGGAAGCCACCCGAGACTACTTTAAGGAGCAGTTTGAGCAGAGACTTGTCGAAAAGATCTACTTCGCAGTTGTCGAGGGTAGAATCGAAAACAAGCAAGGGACCTGGAAGAGTTATCTCAAGGAAGATGAGACCTACTACGTGCGCAGTACCCCTTGGGAAAACGAAGGGAAGCTTGCCGTGACCCATTATGAGGTCGAAGCGCAAAACCGTCGTTATGCCTTAGTTCGGTTCTGCTTAGAAACAGGGCGAAAGAATCAGATTCGGGTCCATTGCCAGGACGCGGGTCTTCCGATTGTGGGAGACAAGAAATATGGCTCTAAGTGCAATCCGATCAAAAGGATGGCTCTACATTCCCAGAAGATCTCTTTTAAACATCCGATCACAAAGAAGCAGATGACCTTCGAGGTCGCCTTCCCTCATTCCTTCTCCAAACTTGTAAATACATAAAAGCTTAGTTTCTTAATCAGCTTAGGTTAATTCATGTATAATTGAATTGTATTATTAAGTTGAAACTATCTTTTAAATTATAGATAATAAAGGTTATAAGGAAAACCTAAGGGGGAGATATGTCTAGCTTTCGCGCGATTGTCCATTACAAGTTTAAGAAAGGGATGGAAGAGCAGGGGATGAAATTTCTGGAAAACGAACTCATTAAAAAAGCGCAAGAGTATGGATGCCATGGCATCGAATTCTGGCAAAATGGAAAGCACTCCACCGACATCATCGGCATCGGCTGCTGGAATAATATCGAAGAAGCGCGAAAATTCCAATCGCATTGGGATTCGAAAGAAAAAGAGTTGTTACGTTACTGCGAAGAAAAACCCCATCGTCAATTTTACCAAGTCCGTTCGATTTTTGCTGAGAAACAGAGAAAAGTGGCTTAAGCCCATTAGATAATGCTTCCCCTCCAACTTTGGGGAGGAAGCAGTTATCGCAAGATGGCACTACCAACCCGCTAGCGTGTTTAACGGCACGATCGCCATTTCCCATTTGGAGATATAGCTTCCCATGGAGGCGATCGCTCCTGTCTGCAAAAGCTCAAAGACCTGCAGTCCATTGGGCATTTGAGTCACTAAAGATTGATTATAGTAGGGCTGCTCATAGATGTGGCTTTCGGTCTGAATCAATGTGGCAGTTTGTTCGATCAGCTGTTGTTTTTTTAGATGATCCATGTACTTATGCGCGTCACTGAAATATTTATCCCCATGCACTTGCAAGACGATGAGCTGTTTTCCTGTGTGATCCAATCCGACAAAGTGGGTGAGGTTCATCATGCGGGAGATCCCTTCCCCTCTGCCGTTGAGATAGGAAAAGCGGGGGGCTGTCGCATCTTGGATCAGCATGTAGAGGTGGTAATATTTCCCCTTCGAGGTCGTTTGTCGATCTAAAGGGAGAGAAGGATGGTTTTCGAGCTTGATCTCGCTGCAGGGGGTGACGATGATTTTCCGAGTGGAATACGTTAATCCCTGCGTTCTGATGATGGCTTTTGGCTCGTGAGGATCCACATAGACACTCTCAAGAGGATGATTAAGCAGAAGCACCATATCTGTTTGGGAGATCATCTTTTTGATATTGCGGATCATCTCATAACAGCCGTTAACAAAGTAAAACCCGTTGGCACCTAAATTTGCTGAGATCGGCAGCTTATCAGGGAAATCCATCGGGATAATTTCACACCCGACCGTTTCTTTTAAAAAGCGGATCATCCGCGTATCGCTGCCGAGCTGATGGCAGCCGAGATCGGCATGTTGTACTCCACAGACAGAAATGCTTTTCCAGGCTCCTCCGCATTCTGAGGCAGATTCGAGAATAAGCACTCGTTTTCCTGTATGGTGCTGATAGAGGGCTTCCAAAAGAGAAATCGGACTTGTTCCGACGACGACGACATCAAAATCGAGGGCGCCTAAAAAAGCCTGCAGAGAGAGAAGAAAAGCGAGTAATAGCGATCGAATCATAAGGCGCCTCGTTGTTTAGTGGGGTGTTCCAAAAAAACGATCCCCAAAGTCTCCAAGACCGGGAACGATATACTTTTTGTGATTGAGTTTTTCATCTAATGCTGTCATCACCACTTGAACGTCTGGAAAACGCTCGCTTAAATAAAGCAATCCTTCTGGCGCGGCACAGACGCAGGCGATGATAATGTTGTTTTCCTTGACCCCTTTTTCTTTGAGGAGCGTGATCACCATTTCCAACGTGCCTCCTGTTGCGACCATCGGCTCCGTGATGATTACGGGCTTATCCGCGGTGAGTGTTGGAGATGCTTTCATATAGATGAACTGTGGCAGTGCTGTCTCTTCATCCCGCTGGATCAAAAACTTGCTCACATGGGCATCGGGAAAATGTTCTAGAAATGTATCGAGTAAAATGTCACCAGAGCGCATGACAGAAACAAGCTCCACGGAGCCTTGAAGTTGAAGACCTGTAAAGGGGGCAACGGGAGTGTTAATTTCGATCTCTTGTGTGGGAAGGCATTCCACCACTTTTCCGATCAGCACCTCTCCAATTTTACGCGATAGCTCGCGAAATTCCTTGGTCGATGTCTTCACATCCCGCAGCTGGGTCATCAAAATCTTTTCATATTGAGTCTGATCAAAGCAGCAATGAACGATGGGAAGCAGCTCTTTTAGGCGAGATGGGTTGCCGCGCGAAGATTCGATTTCGGAGAGGATTTCCTCTTGGCGGTCCAAGCTATATCCTGAAAAAGGGAGGGTTGTAGACATGAGGATGGAGAGTGTTAACAGGAAGGACTTATAGGAAATTTTTAGCATGAGCGATTCCTAAATTTTGAATTGAGAAGATTGCAGGAATGTTTGCACATACACGGTCAAAAATGCAAGAATTTGTTGATGAAAGAGACTTTAGGTATTTAGAATAGACATGTTGATTTTTATATTGTGTAGTTATTTTTTTATCTCACTTTAGTGTTGAATTAAAACGAATTTGTTTGTTATAATTTGCTTTAAAACTATGGAGAATTATTATGTCTTCCGATTTTAGTTCTATCTCTTTTGAGACTCTTTCTTTAAGTCCAAGCAGCAGCTCGTCATTGGTCGAACCTTCATGGGTCGAAGGCTTTGCTAAAGTTGGAAAATATAATAACAAGCTGCAGTCTTATATGGATGAGAATGCGAGCTCTCAAAAAGTATTCTCTGCGTATTCCAAGTTCCATTCTGCATACTACGAATTGAAACCTCGTTTAGCTTTTGATTCGAGCGCAATTGGCTCAGAGCAACTCGCAGAACTGAAATCGATGCACAGCGCGATTAAAGGACGCTTATCTTTCCTTAGCCTTGCGGATCGAAGTTCTTCTGTTAAGTCTCAATGGGCAGCATGCAAAGCGGATCATGCGAAATTTAAGACGGCGTATGAAAAAATTTCATCACCAAACGGCAGCAAGTTTGAAACGGACTATCCTCAATACATTCGAGCTTATGCCTCTCTTAAATTCAAAGTTAAGGCGCTGCAGTCTTCACTAGAGAAAAGTGATCCACATCAAATTGTTTTGCAGAAGCTCCTTACAAATATCCAAGCCCTACACAAAAATGTTCTAAAACCAGTGCCTCATCAGACAGAGATCGATTCTTCTACACCAGTTCCTACTCCAACTCCTACGACAGCTTTAGATGACCTCCGAAGCTTGGGACGTCGCGCGGCCACTACGATGTATGGAACTCAATTTGCTACTGATCTAACAGATTTGATTCTTTATACGGCGCTCTGTGCGTTGGCTATTTATTCAAACCCGTCCCAAGATAATAACTACTACTAAACTCCTGTAACTCATAGCTGTTTGCATAGTCATGTGCAGACAGCGGTTTTTTATTTCCATTGTTGGTGAATGAAATATTTAGTAATCTTTCATTCACCAACAATGGAGTTTCTCATGAAATTCGCTGCCCTTCTTAGCGTTTTTTCTTTTTCCCTAGTCTCTACAGCGCTTTGCGCTGGTCCAGCAAAAGTAAGCGCTCCTCCCAATGACCCAATTACACAGACAAATCTTCGCGGTAAACTTCAACCCATCAGCAGAAGCGATTCAATCGATAAAGGCTGGACCGTCGATGGCACCTTTTTGTTGTGGAATGCAAAAGTGGATGGGTTCCAGTTTGCAGAGACAGTAAATCTCAAAGGACTGATCCCAAATACACTTCCCACACAGATTAATGCGAGTATTCAGTGCGATACTCTTCCCTTTGACAAGTGGGACCCTGGATTCCAAGTGGGATTGGGATACATTTTTTCAGAGCGAGAACAGTGGCATACCCGTTTATCTTGGACCCGCTTTCGTACAGAGAGCCGTAGAACTGTCCATTCCTCGACCGACCTTTTTACCCAGTACATCGTTCCATTATGGGTTAATTTTTTAACAGGGCCTCAAGCAGATTATGCTTCTGCGCATTGGGATTTGGATTACGACACAGTGGATTTGGAGTTAAGCCGGCAATTTTTTGTGGGAAAATGGTTATCTGTTAATCCAAAGCTAGGGGTGCGGGGAGCTTGGATAACCCAAGATTATCGTGTAAAATACCATGCGTTATTTAATACCGGAGCCGATGTCTTTCCTGAGCCCACTTCTTTTAAAGCAGGTCAGAGTTTTAACGGGGTTGGTTTTAAATTGGGATCTGATCTTCAGTTTTACATTTGCAAACATCTTTCCATACTCGGGAATCTATCCTCTTCTCTTCTTTGGGGCAACTATCATCTCCAGGAAAAAGCGACAGGTTTTATATTTGTGGGCTCATCAACAAGTATCTCTGAGGCCGTGAAGATTAAAGCGGCTCGAGACATGATTCGCGCCAATGTGGAGGGTCAACTTGGGCTCAAGTGGCAACAGTATTTCCATCAGGATAAGTTTCGCTTTGGATTTTCGACCCTATATTCCTTCTCGTATTGGTTTAGACAAAACAACTCTATTAATCAACTAGCCTCTTTTGCCCCAAACCTTCAACAGCCCGCTGTATCAGAAGTTATCAATTCCGGAGATCTTCAATTGCAGGGTGTGAATTTTCAGCTCGAGTTCGATTTTTAGCAGCATTGAGCTTCAATGACCTTGGTTTAGATAATCTAAAGTTCAACTTCAGATTATCTAAACCATATGTTTGACAGACGTTTAATCACTTATATTGAAAAGTTTGCGAAAAATTATCCGAGATTTACGTAGGCAATTAAAGCTGAGCTGAGCGCTGCATCAGCCAAGCATCGGCAAGAACAAGTGCGAGCATCGCCTCGACAATGGGAACAGCCCGGATGGTTACGCAGGGGTCGTGCCGCGAGCCTTCCGGGATCTGCAATGTCTTTTGTTCCCCTTGCAGGGTCACAGTTTGTTGCGGTCTTGCAATGCTCGAAGTGGGCTTGAAGGGGACGCGGAAGAGAAGCGGCATGCCGGTGCTGATGCCGCCTAAGGTTCCCCCAGCATGGTTTGTTTTGGTGACGATTGTCTTGTTTGAATCGATAGTGAAGATGTCGTTATGCTGCGAGCCGCGCATTCTAGCGGCTTGGAATCCAGAGCCAAATTCAATCCCTCTTGTAGCGGGGATAGAGAGCATGGCTTTTGCGATGTTTGCTTCGAGCTTTTCGTAGACGGGGTCTCCGAGTCCAACGGGAAGATGCAGGGCTGCAGCTTCGATGATCCCGCCGAGAGAATCTCCTTCTTCTTTGACCTTGTCTAAAAGAGCCATCATCTGCGCTGTTGCTTGCGGATCGGGGCAGAACAGGGGACTGTCATAGGTGGATTTGCGCAGTGCTTGGGGATCGGAAAGATCCATTTCGGGGATCGAAATCCCTCCGATCTCCTTGATGTAAGCTACGAGCTCCACGCCGAAATGGGTGAGTAGCTTTTTTGCGACAGCTCCCGCCGCGACCCTGCAGATCGTTTCCCGCGCTGAGGATCTTCCTCCGCCGCGGTGATCGAAAATTCCATATTTTTTGTTGTACGTGAAATTGGCGTGACCAGGACGGAGGAGATCTTTGATCGGCTCGTATTTTGAAGAGTCGGCATCTTGATTGTAGATGATCAACGAGAGGGGAGTGCCGGTTGTTTTGCCTTCATAGACCCCAGAAAAGATTTGCGCTTGATCGGGCTCTTTCCGCGGAGAGACGTACGGATTTTTTCCGGGCTGCCTTAAGGCAAGAGCTGAGTTAATTTCTTCTTCTGTAAGGCTAAGACCCGCGGGACAGCCGTCGATGACAACACCATAGCCCTTTCCGTGAGATTCTCCCCAGGTGGTGATCCGAAAGATGTTTCCAAACTGATTACTGGCCATGAGATAGCTCCTCCAATTCTGCTAAAACCGCATCATCGTTTTTACCCTGAAGAAACAAGGGATAGGCGCGGATCGATGCGTAGATTGCTTTTCTCTTTTGGACCATGTGATTAAATGACCCTTCTTTATCGGTGAGATCGAGATAGCTTGGAAGTTGGCCCGATAGAGTGCGTTTTTTCAAAGTCTCATCGTCGAGAATGAGATAGACAAGTGGTCCGAGCTCCTGCAATAAGATGACGTTTTTGTGATTTAACACTGTGCCGCCGCCGACTGCAATGATGGAATTTTGAACATTTTGAAGGGCATAGAGCGTTTGTGTTTCAAGCGTGCGAAAAGCAGTTTCCCCGAGATGTTCATGGATTTGCCGGCAGGTTAAGCGCTCATTGGCTTTTGAAGAATACTCTTCTTCGAGAAGGAAGTCTGTATCAATGAAAGGACGCGAAAGGCGTTCTGCTAGTTTTTTACCGAATGTGGACTTTCCGCAGTGTTTAAAACCAAAGAGGATGAGATTCATGGGATCACCTCTAGAAGTACGCCGATCTGTTGAAAATCTTTTGCAAAGGACGGGTAGGTTTTCGCAGTGCATTCTATGCCGTCGATGACGGATTCTGAAGAAGCGCCGAGCGCTGCGACACTGAGAGCGAGAGCAATCCGGTGATCGTTGTAAGAAAGAAGCGCTGCGCCGTGAAGAGGGGAGCCCTGCACGATCAAGCCATCGGAGGTCTCTTCGATCTGAGCTCCCATTTTTTTAAGTTCTGTTGCAATTGCATGGATCCGGTCTGATTCTTTATGGCGACAGATGGCGGCATTGACGATTTCTGTAGTTCCTTGTGCGTAACAGGCGATGACTGCAAGAACGGGAAGCGCGTCGATATAATCATTGATGTCTACGCGGGTGCCTGTGAGATCGGTTCCCTTTCTGATGGTAAGGGTATTTGCTTGTTTGTCCGTTTCGATGCAGGCTCCCATCGAAATTAAGGCGTCGATCAGTTTTTTATCGCCTTGGCAATCGTCCCCATCGATGTTTTCTAATGTCAGCTCCGATTGTGTGATGAGAGCCGCAGCGATTCCAAAGGCGGCTGAGCTCCAGTCGCCAGGAATCGACACCTCAAAACCTTCGTAGGCAGCATTGCCGTGGACGGTGTAGTGGGAATAGTTCTGATGCTCGACACTCATGCCGAGTTTCCTCATCCAGTGCAGGGTAAGATCGATCCAGGGTTTTTCTCCGGGGTTTGAGACGTGAATTTGGCTCTTTCCCGGAAGGAAGGCCGTGGCGATCAATATTCCTGATACCGGCTGAGAATCGCCCCCATCAAGCTGGGTCTTGCCAGGGACAAGTGGCCCTTTGAGGATAATGGGAGCATACCCATCGAGACGACTTGAGATAGCCGTTGCGCCGAGTGTTTCGAGCGCTTGTAGCAAGGGCTGCACGGGTCTTTGATGGCGGATCGAATGGTCTCCTGTGATCACCGTATAGCTGGAAGAGAGCGCAGCGAGGGCCCCGATGAAGCGGAGGACCTGTCCAGAATTGCCCGCGTCGATTACATTTTGAGCAGGAGGGAGTTTGCCTGCAACGCCAGTGATTTTAAGACGGGACCCGTCGATTTCCACGTGAGAGCCAAAAGTGCGCACCGCCGCAATCATCGCAGCACTATCGGGAGAATCCAGATAGTGGTTGACCGTCGTATTGCCTTTGCCCATTAATCCGAAAAGGATCGCGCGCAGCGTGTGCGACTTAGACGGTGGGATGACAATGTTGCCTTTCACTGGGCCAGGGTGAATGCGCCACTTTGTCATGCGGGATTCCTGAGTCGTTCTAACATCCATGTGAGACCTTCATTGAGAAGAGGTTCCTCAATCTCTGTGCAATAGGCTTGATCAAAGGGTTCCACTTTTCCGATCTCTTGAAGAAGGACAAATCGGGGGCGTGCCCCTTTTGCTTTTTTATCGGTGCTCATGCACGAGTGAATCCTCTCTAAGGTGATCGAGGGGGAGATCTGTAGGGAGAAGTTAAACAGTTGGAGGATCGGCTCGATCCGTTCCCACTCTTGTTTGTGTAACAAGCCCATCCGGTAGCTTAAATACGACTCGACAAGCATGCCGATCGCCACCGCTTCTCCATGAGAAATCCGATAATTTTCCAAAGTTTCGATGGCATGGGCAATTGTATGGCCAAAATTCAAAACGCGGCGGACGCCGGTCTCTTGGAAATCAGATTCGACCACCTCTTTTTTGATCGAAATGCTATCGTAAATGATTTCTTGGAGAAACTCTCGGTCGCGACTTTGCCACTTAGCTTGATGAGTAAACAGCTTCTGAAAGAGGGGAGGGGAGCTAATGAGGCCACACTTCACGATTTCTGCCATCCCATTTCTCCATTCTCTTTCTGGAAGTGTTGAGAGAAGGGATGTGTCGATGAAGATGTGCTTCGGCGGATAAAAGGTCCCAATTAGATTTTTGCCAAAAGGGGTGTTGACCCCCGTTTTGCCTCCAATTGCCGCATCGACCATGCCAAGTAAAGTTGTAGGCACTAAGACAAGAGAAATCCCTCGGTTAAAGGTGGAGGCAAGATAGCCGCCGAGATCCGTGACGACGCCTCCTCCGATGGCTACAAGAAGGGTGTCTCGTCCAAATTTCAGCTGGTGCATCTCATCTTCGAGTCGTTCTTTGGTGTGTCGGCTTTTCGATTCCTCTCCTGCAGAGAAAGAAAAGAGAGTGGCATCGATCCCTTGTTTTTTCAAAAACTGTGTCCATTTGTCTGCAATCAGCTGTTTCACATGAGTATCTGTGATGATAGCGACCCGTCCAGAATAGGAGCGAAGGATCTGAACCCACTGAGAGGAATAGAGAAGATCGTGCTCTATGTGAATCTCGGTTTTAGTAGGCGCTTTTGTCTGTGTCAAAGTGAAGTGGCGTTTGATCATAAGAATTCCTGTTTGAACAAATCATACTCAAAAAGTGAAAAAAACACGTTGCCTTTTTCTTTTTTTCACTGAAAAATGCACTCAATAGATAGGGAGTTGCAAATGCTGTTCACACTCATTACCGGACCGACCTATGAAAAAGCTCACGAGACGTTGCGGCAGGCCTTGAAAAGGGGAGTCGATGGTATCGAGATCCGCCTTGATACGTTTAGCTCGCTGGATTTTGCTCAAATTCAAGCTCTTCGCAATGATGCCACCACAATCAAAGTTCTATTCACCCTCCGCTCCTCTTCTCAGGGAGGATCGTTTCAAGGTCCTGAAGAGGAGAGATTAGGTTGGATCGAAAAATTATGCGCTCTTTATCCCGATATCATCGACCTTGAGTACGATGTGGAGCCGGCTTTTCGAACCAAGCTGGCTCAAGCCTTCCCAAACATCAAATTCATGAGCTCCTATCACAATTTCACTTCGACACCCGCAGATCTTCCCGCGCTCCTAGCCACGTTGAGATCCCCCTTAACGCAGATTGTCAAAATTGCCACAATGGCTCAAACAACCCACGATGCTCTTCGAATGATGGATCTTGTGCGCTCGCATAGTGGTACAGAACATTTGATCGGCATCTGCATGGGAGATAAGGGGCTTGCTACCCGCGCGTTGGGTCCTGTCATGGGAAACTACTTGGATTACACCTTTCTCGACGCAAAAGAACAGACCGCGCCAGGACAGCTTTCTCTTGATGAACTCTTGAGTACCTATCACTACCGCTCTCTCAACAAAGAAACGGCGCTTTTTGCCGTGATTGGATCGCCTGTAAACAAAAGCTTAGGGCCTCTTGCCCATAACGCCGTCTTTGATCAGCTGAAGATCAACGCCGCTTATCTCGCTTTGCAAGTAGCGCCGACCGATTTAGGTCCCGCCCTTTCATTATTGCGTAAGCTTCCCTTTAAGGGCTTAAGTGTCACAATGCCGTTAAAGGAAGCCATTATTCCCTTTCTCGATGAGATCACCCCTCGCGCAAAAGCCATAGGCGCAGTGAATACCATCGAAATCAAAAGCGGCAAATGGATTGGGCATAACACCGACGGGGTCGGCGCTCTCAATGCGATCGAACAGAAAATTCTTCCCCAAGGCAAAAAACTGATCATCATTGGAGCCGGCGGGGCCGCAAAAGCGATTGCCCATGAAGCTGTCCACCGTAAAGCCAATGTCTTTGTTCTCAACCGCACCGTCCATAAAGCGCAAAAATTAGCGGCAGATCTTCATTGCAGGGGAGGAGGGCTTGAACATCTCTCGGAGCTTTATGCTCAAGGCTATGACATCATCATCAACTGCACCCCGGATGCCGAACCTGTCCCACCGCAACTTATTTTTCCTAAATGTTATGCCATGGATATTGTCTATCAACCGAAGGACACCCCATTTTTAGTGCATGCTGCGTCAAAACAATGTCATTTGATCTATGGCTATGAAATGTTTCTCCAGCAGGCTGTCGCACAACAGCTTATTTGGTTTTCTCGCTTGAGAGAAAAAGCGCAAATGCATCAAATTATGCACACGGCAATTCAATCCCATCTAATTTAGGAGTTTATTTTGATACATAGAATCATACCGATTATTTTTTTGAGTTTAACAACTTTTATTAATTTAGATGCCAAATCGCATCTCAAAGAGACGAATGACATTACTCACGTGGCAGAATATCTCGAAGAGCACACGCTCTTTGTCTTTGATCTCGATAATACGCTCATAGAAACGGCACAGCACTTAGGCTCTGATCAATGGTTTTCTTATCAGCTCGAATCCCACTTAGCACAAGGGCTGTCCATTGAAGAGACTTTAGAACAAATTCTTCCGAAGCTTTCTTACGTCTACAATAAAACAGACTTGCGCCTCGTTGATCCATGCATACCTGATCTTTTGAAGCGGATGAAACAAAAACATGTACACATGATCGGCTTGACAAAGAGAGATCCCAAATTTGCCAAAAGAACTATCGAGCAACTCGAATCTGTGCACATCGACTTCTCCCAAACAGCGCATTTTAAAGAGTCTTTTGTTTTTGATGAGCTGAAAGGATCTCTCTATCAAAATGGAGTGATTTTCATCGCAGAAAATGGAGATAAAGGCCCGCATATGGAAGCCTTTCTTAAACGACTCAGCAAGATGCCAAAAAAAATTGTGATGATCGACGATAAGTTAAGCCATGTGGAAAGCGTTTCGCGCGCGGTGGAAAAACTCAATATCCCTTTTGTGGGGATCCGGTATGGGGCTGCTGATGAGAGAGTTAAGAATTTTGATCCGGAGGTTGCCGACCTTCAGTGGAATTTCTTGCACAAGATTATCTCCGACGAAGAAGCTCTGCACCTCATGGAACTCAAACGCTAGAAGAATATCTGGATGGCAGGAATCTGCCATCCTATTCCATATCTAACGAAGGCTCTCGAGACAGCACTTCTTTTTCCCCTTCAGATTTCGCCACTAAGACCGCACAGCAGCTATCGCTAAAGACATTGACCGTAGTGCGGCACATGTCGAGAATTCGGTCGACGGCAACAAACAAACCAATCCCTTCTAAAGGTAGCCCCATCGCTTTTAAGATTACGATAATCGCCACCAAGCTCGCTGAGGGCACTCCAGCGACACCTACCGAGGTGATTAAAGAGAGCAAAACAATCAGAAATTGTGTGGAAAACGACAAGTCGATCCCATACGCTTGTGCTACAAACATCGCCGCTACGCACTCATAGAGAGCCGATCCTGACATGTTAATTGAGGTACCGAGCGGGATCACTAAGCTGCAGATCCGGTTGGACACCCCAGCCCGTTTTTCCACACATTCGATGGTGATCGGAAGGGTTGCTGAAGAAGAACTCGTAGAAAAAGCGGTAATGAGAGCCGGAGCCATCGCCTTAAAGTGGCGTCTGGGCTTCACTTTTCCTACATATTTGAGCAAGAGGGGGATCGCGATAAACATAAATGTTCCCAGTCCCAATAAAACTGCGACTGTAAAGAGTCCTAAAGAGCGGAGCGATTCGATGCCCGTTGTCGCAAAAACTTTAGCCACCAAGCAGAACACCCCTAAAGGAAGAACTTTCATGATCAAATGCGTGAATTGGATCATCGTATGGAAGACCCCCTGCCAAAAATTAAGGAGGGTAGTGGAGATAGAAGATTCAATTTTCGACAAAGAATAGCCAAAGAGTACGCTAAAGAAGATCAGTCCTAGCATCTGGCCTGATGAAAAGGCATCGACGATATTCGCAGGAACAATTTGCATAAACACTTCGGTAATCTTATGCCCTTCCTGAGTGCTGATGTGCTGTTGGATTTGCGCAATCTCGTCTACGGAATAAGATTTTAACGTTTCTGGAGGGATATGGCCGCCTGGATTCAAGATATTCACAAAAAGCAGCCCGACCAAAATCGCAACAAGACTCGTACCGAAATAAAAACTGAACATTTTTCCGCCGAGCCGCCCAAAAGAACCATCGCCGCCAATCCGAGCAATCCCGCTAATGATCGACGAGGAAACTAAGGGAACGACAACTAATGTCAGGGCATTGATGAAAATTTTACCTAAAGTGTCGTAAAGATTGTAGAGGTTGATGCCAAAAAGGGTCGCGTCGGTTCCTGAAATGCTTCCAATAATCATGGCGAGAATGATCGCTGCGAAGACAAATATCGGTGATTTCTTTTTTTTACGCATGCGAGGCCCCTTTTTTAGATTGAACAAACTCTCAAGATTATCTCGAAGGAATTTTTTTATCTACCTCAAACTTTTGATCCTACAGGCTCAAGAACCGCCTGTTCGATCCAGACCGCTTTCATCGCATCCTCTAAATTTTTCGGTTGCGGAAGCTCTTCTTTGAGAAATGTTGCCAACTCAAGATCATCAGAAAAATTAAATACCCCATTCGTTGGATCAACTAGATAGCGTTTTGAATTCTTATCACGGATAAAATTCAACCGGTGCCCCGCAAAAAAAGCTATGATCGCATACTCTCCTTGAGGAAGATCAAACATGTATTTCGAGAGCCGCGAAAGATCCTTTTCGGGATGTCGAAAAATGACCACGTGGCGGGACTGCATCTTTAAGGCGTGGTTCACATCATCGCCTTTCATTGACTGTAAGAGCGCAGCTTCCCGAGGAGCCCCCCGTTCAAATACCCTGGCAACTGCTCGAATAAGATTCTCCGTCGATTTAAATTTGTCCTGCGCTTTTAAATATAGGAATAAGAATAAATCCCCAATCCCACGACAGACTCCCTTTGGATGGTAGAAATCAAAGCGGATGAAAGGGGAGCTCTGACTATCTAATTTAGGTTGTGGGGGAATGAGGTAGAGATCCTCCGTATCGACGCGATGGGTGTTAACCATCGGCATCAGAAAGCTAGAGCCGTACTTATTAAATATATTTAGATTTTTGAGATCTTTTTCAAGATGGAAGCAATGAATCTTGCAGCGTTTTGCCAGATTCTCAGCACCGACCATGCGGGCTAGATACTCTAAAACTTTCACGCAAATCGAATGAATGGTCTGTATAATTGCCCGTATGTAGGTGCATGTATACCCCCATCCGCTTTGAAGCTGATCCAAATCAGAAGAGTAAATCTGCTCCTTATTTGCGTCCGCCAAAACAGGTTGAATTTCAGGGGTGCGCTGAAAGTAGTTCTGCAGTGACAAAGCCGTAGGCAATTGTGTTGAAGAAAATGAGATCGGAAGAGTTGTCATGGCGAAGAAATATACACTCATTTCAATAAAAAAACACCAAAAACGTTTCTATAAAATTCCCGCATAACGTATACGAAAATTTTTAACCCATGTTAACTTAAGAGGGGAGGGCCGGACAATGCTCGAGGGAAAAAACAGACAAGGATACGTCTGGGTCCAAGACTCGCGTAATGGGGATTATTTCTATATGCAAGACTTTCAGCACCTTGTGGTGGCTAAAGTCTCCAATTTCAGCGAAACCCTGCCTAAAGAGCACTGGGAAGCTATTGTCTTTGAAGACGAGCGCTGCCGCACCATCTTAGGCCGTCAGGAATTCCCTACTCAGAGCGAGGCCCAGAATTGCCTTGAGCAGCTTCTCGAGGTCTCTCTAAAAAAGCACAAGCAAAATAAGTAATAATAATTTTAGTTTAATTATTTATTTGTTGTGTGTATAATAGTTGCAAGTTGATGATAAATAAAGGCTTGCAATGTCAGTGTTATTTCCTGTTTTATCCCATTTTGAAATTGCAGCGCAACAACCTCAAGATTACAAAGATCAGGTTGTTGTGCTTGGGGACTTTCCGAGAATGCTCATAGGAGGAGCGATATCGAAAGAAACCTATCAAACACTATGTCAGAACAGCGCGCAGACAAAAGTGACATTCGAGGCTGCAATCAAAGCTGTGAATGAAAGCTCTTCTGTTGAAACTTCTGATATTTTAAAACTGATCGAAATTCTATCTACTTACAAATTGTTCCAGTGTTCTAATCCCATAGAAGCCTTGATCTATCTCGAGCCTTTGATTCAGACTCAAGTCGTATTCAGACAAGCGGCACAGGAGCTTTTTTTTCCTCAGACGATTCTTTCGAAAGTTCAATTACAAGAGGCTCTTTGGGTAGGTGTTTATTTAGGTGAGCTTTCTTTCGTAAAGCAAGCTATCCATCTGGGAGCAGACATCAATGCGCCGATTTATCCTAAAATGACAGCTCTTCTTCTCGCTTGTTCCAAAACATCGGAACCCGTTGCGCGGTATTTAGTCGAACAAGGTGCAGAGGTGCGCTTTGTAGGTGGGACCAATCACCATAAAACACCTTTAAGCGCGGCTTTAGTTCATGGTCGTTTTTCTCAAGACTTTATCCATATTTTAACAGAAAAAGATGGAGGGTTTTCACTTCAGTTTCATAAAAGAAAGATGATTGCCCACCTCTTTTCACGGATGACAGCAACCGGTGATTCTCAGATTGGCCCCACTAAATTTGCGTTGTGGGGATACCGCCTGCTCCCAGCTCTCGAGAATTACTTAGAAACTGCAGAGTACTTTTACAGGCAAACAGATTGGTTGGATCAGGTCATTAGCAAAGTAAGTCACCTGTTAAGTGAAGAAACGCGTCTTCAGTTAGCAAATCCCGAAATCAAAGCCCGACTCCATAAGATTCCCAGCCAGTTAATGGAGTCGATGGCATGCGCTCTAAAATGGGAAAAACAAAAAGGCTCTCTAACCTCTAAAGAGCGACGAGAGCAATTTTTAGAACAGGCCTTTGAGCGCCTTGATGCGGGTCAGCCGGCCATGTGCTTGGGGTTGACACAAACATCTTCTGGAGTCGGCATAGAACAATCTCTCCATGCATGGGGGATGGTGGCAATGCGCGATGCAGAAGACTCTTATAACGTCAAATTCTGTAACCGCGCATCCGAACATTTTCCAGGAATCATCACCCGAAAAATGACGCGAGACGAGTTGAGTTGTCTGTGGGGGGATTTTCAAGATGCGACAGATTGGAAGCGGGATTTTAATGGGGAGTTAGGAGAGGAATTTTGGAATGCGATAAGCGATTCTTTCCATCCTTTTCGAGAAAATCGGATCAAAGAAACGAAGCAGGCAATCGGCAATTGCTGTTTCTATAGTGTACAGTCGTTTGAATTGGGGGAATTGGATGAATTGTTTGGACAGATCCTCTCTAACAAAGACGATGTTGAGATTCTTTCTAAAACAACAAAAGGACTGCGCACCCACTTGGCTAAAGGGTTTTCTGTTAGAGGTTATTTGGAAAACGCGAGCACTTGTGCATCAAGTTCACAGGAAGTCATCGGATCTGATAACGACTTATTGGCCAGCATCTACTTTCGCTCCTTCCAACATCCCAAGTTGACCCATGTTTCTGAAGCATTTATCGGGTTTGAACCGACATTCGACCTTCTTCTTCGCAACGAATCTCTACGCGCTGCCTGGCCAAAAATGCGCATTGAACTGTATAAACTACTAAAGATAAGCGATTCCTTGCCGAGTGAAGAGGCTTCGCCTGAAGAGGTCCGCGTTTATCTTGCGAATGAGGAAAACCGCTCTTTAATCGAACAAGTGAAGGGGCTAGATTTTTCGATTACGCCTTTTTACGGTTTGAAAAAAAACTTGTTGGTTTTTCCCGAAGAGCTACATCTTTTTAAGGGGCTTGAAAAGCTCATATTAAAAGGAAATGAGTTGAAAATCCTTCCTCCTCTTAGCTTCCCAATACTGAAAGAACTCGATCTTTCCTCCAATCAATTGCAATGCATTCCGACATTGGATCTTCCGGAGCTTAAGACATTGTCTTTAGAGAATAATCAGCTGAACAGTGTCCCAAACCTTGCCCATACTTCAAAATTAGAGGTGTTAAACTTGGGCAAAAACAAGCTCCAAACAACGCATAGCACATACCCAGCGAGTCTGAAGGAGCTTTCCCTCGTTTTGAATCGCCTGGAAAGGGTCGATCTTCCTTACCTCCCCAATTTGACAACTCTAAGGCTCTCTTCCAATCCGCTAAAGGCCATTCCTCCGCTTCTTACTCCCAGGCTCAAGACCCTCAATCTAGATTCTACCCAGTTGAGCGATCCGACGGCAGAGGAGATCACCCTTCTAAGCCAGCTCATAAGCTTGGAATGGCTCAACTTGTCCAATAACCTCCTGACACAGCCACTGGCTCTCTCCCTGCCAAACTTAGAGAACCTCAATCTCTATGGCAATCCCATTACCGCCTCTTCGCAGGACAATGGGGCATCAAGCTCTTCTTAGCGCAAATCACTTATAATCAATTAATTGTGCTCATAATACAACGCTTTCATATAAATCAACTTATTCATCAATACGCTAATTAATTTTGATAATTGATCTAAACTATCAGCTGGTTTTATAATCATTCCAAAATTTACTGAATTATGGAGGAGAATGAAACATTATCTATCTCGCGGTTTAATTATTATTGCAGGAGGGCTAGCCGCTCTAACTGCCTATGATCAGATGCACAAAGTCGCAGCGCATGTCATCCCAGTCCAATCCACGGGGTTTATGCCGGAGGAGAACGTCTTTGTCACTGCCAAGGCGTATAATGGAGATGAGAGCAAGCTTTACTTATCGCATGACCTCATCAGCCGCGGGGTTCAGCCATTAGAGATTTCAATTCATAACCACAGCGCCCAGGAGTATTCCTTATGCGCCAGCTCTGTTGATCTGCCGTCGGTTGATCCTAGCGAAGCTGCGTTTGCAGTGACTAAGGGAGCGATTCCGCGCGGGATCGCGTGGAGGCTTGCCAGCTTTGTGGGGAGCTTGTTTTTCTGGCCTATTTCCATTCCGTGCGCAGTTGATGGGATCCGCACCTTTACCCACCATAAAAACCTGAAGACCGACTTCCTGGCAAAATCCTTGAAGAAGGGTGGGGAAGTTGTGGCGCCTTATGCGACCTATCACAGAATCCTATTCGTTCCCAAAAAGGAGATTCAAAAGAGCTTCAAGGTGACCCTGATCAATCTCGAGACCTACGAACAAACGGAATTCCAGGTTGAGACAGAGGGATTATCTCCTTAATTTCACAACTTTCGAGGTTCCAAGAACTCCGCCGCTGCCATTTAATGCTCTTACCTGGAAGTAGGGTCCATTATTTGGTGATGCGATGGCAGTTTCAAAACCAGACTTCGCTGAACTTGTCACAAGCGACAGCATATTCGAGCTTTTACCCGCATAAACTTGCCAGGTCGCGGTTTCAGTGGAGCCGTTCCAGGAAGCGTACACCGTGACCTGTCCCGAACTAGATCTAACCGCAATGCTTGGGGGATAGTAAGGGGTTCCCACCCATGTCTCGCGATAAGCGCGGTAGGTGTAGTTATTTGCGGGGATTTGGGCGTCGTAGAGCAGATTTAGAGAAGGATTAGATTCCGTATTGCCTGCGGCAGAAAATTCTGAAAAGTATTGCGACTGCCCCCATCCCACAAACTTATTGCTATTGGAGAGTGTTTGGACATTTCCCTGAGAAGAAACATTGATTAGAGGATCATGATAATAACTCGTCTCTAAGCTGGCGGTCATTGCCCCCAAGTCTAATTGCAGGACTAACCCGTGAGCATAGGGTGTCCCGGGAGGGACTGTATCGCCTTCGCAGCAGTTATCGTCAAACATGCTGATGGTGTTCGTTGTTGGGGTGCTCGAAAGAAAGCGCGCGTCGTGTTGCCAAGAAAATTCCGCACCGGTGCCTATTGTGAAACTGCTATGCAGGCCACCGAGCTGCCACACAAAATTTCCTGTGGATTTATCGATTTTATAAATTGTCCACGTATTGCGTCCAGAGACGAGGATTTCTCCATCGGTGTCGGTGATCCCCACAGAGTTGAGGTGATAGGCATCCCATATATTTCCACTTGAAGTTGCAGAAGAGGCAGGCTCAAACGAGTCTGTTAGAGGGATATGCTGCAGGGCATCCCAAAAAAAGAGCAACTGATTCGTTTGCAGATCCACTTCCTGGATTGCGAAATCCTGTACATAGCCCTTTTTGGGTCCTCCATAAGGGGTTAAATCCATAGGAACTGCTTTCGTCGAAAGGAATAATGCGGTGTTATTAGGCGTTAGAAGGAATTCATGGATATCTGATGTAAACCCATTTTGCGCAGAGACTGTGGTGACAACCGCGTAGTGTTGTCGAGGATGTAATAACAAGAACCCGGTTCAGAGGAGCCAGCGGGCACATTTGTGTAAGCGGGCGGCGTAGCCAGGGTTCCTTGCCAGAACGTCAGCACAGGCCTGCCATTGAGTTGCTGCACCCGAAAATCGGTATTCATTAAATTGGGGGTGCTTAAAGGGCGAAACCAAAAGGGATTTCCAAGATTATCCAAAATCAATGATCCTGACTGTCCATACATCGCATCTTCCGAAAAAGCATACGGGGCAAGAAAGACAAATCCTGGAGCGATTCCGGGATTGAGCACATTGACTGAAATCTTCATCGGATGAAGATCGGGTGCGCTGACAAAGCTCCAGACCTGAGGGGAAAAGAGAATCGGATCAGGCGTGACATGGCCGGTATTGGAAGGATAAGGAACAGTTCCGCAGGCACACGGTGCGCCAATTCCCGCGGCTGCTAAGGCGCCTTTTTCCTCACAGAGGAAATCTTCGTAAAACAAATCAAGTTCTTCCACCGTTGGAGGAGAGCCGACGCAAGGTAAAGTGAAACAACAAGAAATGAGGAAGGCGATTGAGTCTCTAAAATGTTTTAGATTCATATTAGGTCCTGGGCTGGCTGGATGTCGACCTAAATGTATAATTTAAAAATGAATAGGATTCTAGACAATTTGGCAGTCTGAATTTCAACATAAGATCAATTATCAGACGTTGCAATCGCTCTCAAACCGGGGCCCCGCTCAAGGCCCCTGCTCTTAAGACCTCAAAATTGCGTTCGTATGCATGATATGTTTCTCGAAACTGACCTATTTCCGATGTCCTTAGTTCCTCTCTCTTTTGTTTATCAGCCGAAAGGCTTTTCTTGTCTTAAATGCAGCAGGTGTTGAAGCTCGAGATGAGCATTCCAAGCGAACGGTTTTGTGGAATCCCAACGAAAAATAATGCCGATAACCCTCTGAAAGAGAACGCCGGTATCTTTGAGGCGCTCGAGGTTGTTCGCCTCGTCACCGGCAAGCTCGATGACTTTAGTTAGAGATTTCTCAGGATCCGTAGTCACTGCAATGAGATTATAGGTGCAGGCTTTCCCACGCAATAAAGGCGGCTCATCTGGAGATGGAGCCTCTGTAGCAATCAATCGGGTAAAGCACGCATGCTTTCTAAGTTTTCTTTCCACATCGGCAAAAGTTTTATCGGCATGTGTGTCTAGATAATCTAAAATAGCCCCGACAATGGTTGAGGCTTGTCTGCTCTTATCGACGTTTACAATATGAGAAAATTTTACATGTGAAGGTTGAGGAAAAATTATTGTGATTGCTGCCATAGCCCCTCCATTCGGGTTTCCTTGGCTATGAATTCTACAACGATCTTTTGTTTTTTTAGCACTTAAATTCGAATTTGCCTTATTTTTCAGATATAACGCTTATTGAGGATCTTATGCTCACCCTGATTCTTGTCGGTATTGCTTATCTTGTCATTGGAAGTGTTGCGGGAATTCTTGCCGGCCTTCTTGGCATTGGCGGAGGAATTGTGACTGTTCCTTGCCTACTCTTGGTATTTAACTTGCTCGGCTATCCTCAAACTTATCTAATGCATATGGCGATCGGAACCTCTTTAGCTGCGATGGTCTTTAATACGATTTCTTCGACGTGTGCACATCATAAGAGGCACGGGGTATTGTGGAACATCGTCCGCAAAATGCTCCCCGGGCTTGTGATCGGAAGTGTGCTGGGAGCGGTTTCTGCCGAGTACTTGTCTGGGATTATCCTAGAGATCTTTTTCGGTTGCTTTCTCATCGGCATTGGCATTCTCTTCCTTCGCAAACATCAGCCTCATCTAGAGGAGCACAAATTGCCCTCCCCGCCTGTTTTCACTTTAATTAGCGCAGGGATCGGCTGGCTCTCAAATCTTTTAGGAATTGGAGGTGGGGTCATTACAGTTCCTGTCTTGACCTCGTTCAAGGTTCAAAGCAAAAAAGCGATCGGCACATCCGCTGCGACCTCGCTTTGCATTTCGTCAATTGGAGCTCTGTCTTATCTATGGATTGGTCTTGGAAAGCTTCCGTTCCATGAAACAGTGGGATACATTAACTTACCTGCGTTTGCTCTGATTGGCATTGCGACGTTTATTGCAGCTCCAATCGGAGCGAAATGGACACATCAACTTTCCGAACACGTTCTTAAACGCTTTTTAGGCGTTATGCTCGTGCTCGTCGGCGCTGCGATGGTCTTTACTTGATTTATAGCTGCAAATTGACAATGATGCATCCATGCTTTGCTCGATTCACAATTTTCATCAGATCCGTCCTCGCCATGAGATCCCTCAAGAGGTCATCTTAGAGTGGATTGCCAAGGTGCATGCCCATGCAGAAGCTTCTCACGTCGGGAGCTTTTCTGAAGAGCTCTACCAGGATGTCAAGGAGCGCCTTTTTCGATTAGGGTTTGGAGCGAACAAAATTCAAAACCGCGGAATCCACATCAACGATCTCTATACCGAGAAATTCGAAGAGATGGAACTTTTTCCTATCACGGATTTACCCACAGGGAGAGGTTTTAAAGCGCGTTCCAATTTTTTCGAACGGGAAATGGATCCGATTTTTGAGGCATTTTATCCGGAAACCACTCCCCTTCCAGCCCATCTCATCCATGTGACATGTACGGGATATGTGGCTCCAAGCCCCGCTCAGAAACTTATTGCGAGACGCGATGCAGGACAAATGACGACGGTGACAAATGCCTATCATATGGGATGTTATGCCGCGTTTCCCGCCATTCGAATGGGGGCGGGTTACTTGCATCTCCCCTCTTCTTTTCAAGAAAGAGTCGACGTGGTGCATACGGAAGTGGGAAGCATCCACATGCATCCACTCAAGCATTCGACAGAACAGCTCATGGTCCAAAGCCTATTTGCGGATGGTTTTATTAAATACTCTTTGAGCCCCTCTACAGACATGCCGCATTTTAAAGTGCACGCTCTTCAAGAAGAAATGATTCCCAATAGCAGTAGCTTTATGACATGGCGCTGCGAGGATCATGGCCTTACCATGACGATATCAAAAGAAGTGCCTGTCTTAATTTCTCGGGCTTTAGGTCCTTATTTAGAGCGGCTCTATGCCAAGGTCGGCACCCGGAAAAAAAGAAAAACCTATTTTGCTGTCCATCCCGGAGGACCCAAAATTTTAGACTATGTCGAAAAAATTCTCAATCTAGAGCCTTATCAGATGAAGGATTCCCACGAGGTTCTTCGTCGATGCGGCAATATGTCTTCCGCGACGATCCCTCATATCTGGCAGCGGCTTCTCGAGGATCCTACAGTAGAAAATGGCTCGGATGTTGTCTGCCTTGCTTTTGGGCCGGGACTCAGCATCTCCGGCGCACTACTTGAAAAGGGAGGAGATGCATGCTCTACTTAGTCACTCTCCCCTTTTTGGTGCAATCGATCGTGATTACCCTCGATGAGACCCTCTTTCACATCAAACGGGGGCTTCCGAAATGGGAGAGGATCGGCCACCCTCTGGATACATTGACAATCCTGATCTGCTTAGGCTATGTCCTGTGCGTTCCCTACTCCCCTTTTCACCTGAAAATTTATTGCGCTCTTAGCATCTTTTCCTGTGTGTTTGTCACCAAAGATGAATTTATCCACAAAGAGTGTTGTCCCGCTACGGAGCAATGGCTGCATGCATTTTTATTTATTAATCATCCCATTCTTCTGACGGCTACAGGACTCATTTGGCCGACTCTACATGGAAATCAAGCTCCGAGTTGGCTGAGCAGCTGGCTCGATAATCCCGAATTTTTGAAGTTCTTTTTAATTTTTCAGGCCGCGTTTGCGACCCTTTTTTTCCTTTATCAGACAATCTATTGGAACTTTATATGGAAAGAAAAAAAACTAAACCTATTGTAAACAATACGTTCTATGACACGCTCCATGAACAATGGTATGAGGGACAAAATCATCCTATAGCGCTTTTGCGCGCTGAAAATGCTGCGCGCAATCCTTGGATTTTAGAGACAATTACAGAGCTTGTTGGTAAGAATAAAAAGGTGTTGGACCTTGGTTGCGGCGGCGGCTTATTGAGCAATACGCTTGCCCAAGCTGGCCATGAGGTAACAGGAATCGACCTCTCGATGAATAGTTTACGTGAGGCGCAAGTGCGCGATACAACCCAAAGCGTCACCTATCTGTGCCGTGCAGCAGAAGAGCTTCCCTTTGAGAAGAATAGTTTTGATGTTGTTACAGCCATGGATCTTCTGGAGCATGTGGATCATCCTAAAGCAGTTCTAGAAGAAGCAGGACGCGTGCTAAAATCCAATGGACTGTTTTTCTTCCATACATTTAATCGAAATTTTCTCAGTTATCTCATGGTGATTAAAGGGGTGGATTGGTGCGTTCCCAATGCACCGAAAGATATGCATCTATATTCCCATTTCATTACTCCAAAAGAACTGGAGCACTATTGTAAAGAAGCCAATTTGACCGTAGAAAAAATGCAGGGCTTACATCCTGACCTGCTTCATTCTTCTTTCTGGAAGTGTCTTTTTCTGAAAACTATTGCAAAAGACTTTCGCTTTATTTTTTCGAAGTCATTAGCAACCGGTTACGTAGGGTTTGCAAAAAAGATGGGCCACAAGAATGGCCCAGAAAGCTGAAACTTACGATGGTAACGCTGTTTCCTTAATAATGAAGCTTGCGCTGAGATGAAAATTTTTATCTTGGATTGCAATGCACTCACGAACCTCATCCCTGTCTTTATCAGGATAGCAAGAAGGATTTTTAAGAGTTTGTTCATATACGTCGATGAGTTTATCTAAAAACAACACATTTCTTAAATCCTTATTAAAACTGCCTAATGGCTTTTTACGAAGAGTAGAAATAAGAGGTAGACTTTCTCCCTCAGACGGGTCTTCATATCCTAATTCAGGAATTGTTTCAGCATTAAATAATTCACAGTATATTTTATGTGCGCCTTGAGTTGTTTTCTGGAGTTTCAGTGTATCTTCAGACTCTACGGTTAGCTCCGAAAACGGGTGAGCACGCTTTTCTCTTGACGGTCTTGGAGAAACATCGTTGTCATCGCTAAGAGCAGAAGATGGTTCTAACTGAACCGGAAGCTCTGGAAGACATGAAAAAATACTAAGACTTGTTGATTCTATAGCCATAATTACCTCAATTTTACTTATTTTATTAATGCCAAATGTTAATTGGTTTATAATAATTATATTATAAGAAAATAATTAATATCAATAATAATATAAAGCAAATAATAAAAATTAGCTTCGTTCGCAAGTAATTGATGTTTAATAGATTAGAAAATATGTCAAAAAGCTTAGTCAACTAAATACTTTGTAACACGCCCTAAATGAAAGAGCCGGTTTTCCTTGGCCCGGATCATCTCTTCCCACATTTCTTGGTCTTCTCTTTTGAGATTCGAAGATTTAGATGAATGAATAGGAACGATATGATGGGGTTTTGGCCCCTCTCTTTTTTGTTTACTAAAGGTTTTGAGTTTTTTGAAGGCGAAAAAGTGCTCTTTGAGCTGCCAGTTCTGAATTCTCCCTTCTGAGGCTAAATCGGATGGGGTATCGGATTCTGCTAGAAGATAGGCGTTCTTCTGACTGACGCAGCAATGGGTGTGCAAAGCGGCACGGTCGGATCTGGAGACAACTTGACGTTGGAGCGTTTTCAGGTTAACAGTGCTTTTTTCGACTTTTTTGAGCTTCTTTTTCTGAGGCGTATCTTGGGCCATTTTATAGCCATAAATGCCCAAATGCTCGACTTGAGAAGGAATGCGTGGAATTTTGACGGGATCGCACTTGCGCGATAACAAGAGATCAAAGCTAGCAGATCGTTTAAGAAGATCAGGAAGGATGGATTCCTTATCTCGGCCAAACCAATATTGGATCCGTTCTGCTTCGTGTTCACAAGGGCTTAACATCGAATCTTTCATCCTCAACCTATAGTAAAAGGTTTTTTGGCGTTTCGCAGCGGGGAGTATACCTCATCTGAGGACTATTTCTCACTTAAATCTCGTCTTCACTGCGAGTTTTAGAAATTTTTCACAAGATTTTAACAAAATCTTTATAATTTACGCAAGAGGTCTTTTCTTCTTGCCTTGCATCCTCTCATAGGTTAATTTTTAGTCCCTTTTCAATCACAACCTAATGAGCGCACTATGGGACAAGTTAAACTTAAAGAAAATGTTATCCAAACAGGTAAAGCACTGCCTAAAATCGGCATGCCAGCTCCTGATTTTAAGCTGGTGAACACCGATCTAGTGGAAAAGTCTCTCAAAGATTATGCAGGCAAACGAAAATTGCTTTCCTTTGTGCCGAGTCTCGATACGGCTGTCTGCTCACTCTCTACCAAGAAGTTTAATGATGCAGTAGGTGCTCACCCAGAGGTTGCTGTCTTAGTGATTTCCGCCGATTTACCTTTTGCGCAAAAACGGTGGTGCGGCGCAGAAAAAGTGAACAATGTCCATACCCTTTCCATGATGAAAGGAAGAGATGCAGCGGCAAACTATGGAGTATTGATGGAAGATGGACCGCTTGCAGGACTTTCTGCACGAGCCGTTTTTGTCCTCGATGAAAAAGATCAATTGATCTATTTCGAAGTGGTCCCTGAAATTACAAGTGAGCCTGATTACGACAAGGCGTTAGAGGCTTTGCTTCCGCGTGTATAAAGGATATTCCGGATACCACATCTTAAGATCGACACTGCGCTCGATCTCTTGAGGGCTTGATAGCGGGCTTAACCCCTCTTCTTGCGCGACGTGCACGACGGCAATTGCGATTGCGCGGCTGACGTTGCGTAATTGCTCGAGAGGAGGGAAAAGAGGCGCTTGCAGGTCTTTGATGAGCGGAGAATATTCGCTTAAGACATGCGCTGCGCGGATAAACATTTTATCAATCACCTGTGGTGTCTTTGAAACGACAACGCCAAGACCCACTCCAGGAAAAATGCTCACGTTATTGCATTGAGCGATTTGATATTCCTTTCCTTCATAGGTTACGGGAGCAAAAGGGCTGCCTGTCGCAACAATTGCCTTTCCTTGCGTCCATCGGATCAAATCTTCGGGTTTAGCTTCGCTTTTTGATGTGGGATTCGAAAGGGGGAAAATAATCGGGCGTGGGGTGTGCTTAGCCATCGTTTTGACGATCTGTTCATTAAAAGCTCCCTGGCTTGTGGAAACGCCGATGAGAACTGTAGGGTGCGCATTTTCGATGACTTCGAGAAGAGAAATATGTTTGGGGTCCGCAACCTTCCACTGAGAAACCTCCGCTGATCCGCGCGCGAAGGGTTTTTGCTCGGGATCGATGGAAGCAGTTTGAGAGTGAATCAGTCCATGCATATCGACAACAAAGAAGCAATTGCGCGCCTCAGCCTCTGATAATCCTTCCATTTTCATCGCTTCCACGATGAGTCGAGAGATTCCGAGGCCTGCTGAACCGCCTCCTAAAACCACGATTTTTTGATTTGTGAGCTTGTGTCCTGCGGCTTTGACAGCACTTAAAATCGCAGCGAGTGCGACAGCTGCAGTCCCTTGAATGTCGTCATTAAAGGAACAGATTTCATTGCGGTAGCGCTCAAGTAGAGGCTGAGCATTCGGCTTAGCAAAATCTTCCCATTGCAAAAGAACGTGCGGGAAGCGTTTGTGGAGTGCTTTAATGACCTGATCGACAAAGAGTTCATATTCGGCTCCTCTGATGCGCGGATGGCGCCAGCCGAGATAAAAGGGATCTTCGATGAGGCTTTGGTTATTTGTTCCGACATCGAGCATGATCGGAAGCGTGCGCGCAGGGTGGATCCCGCCAAACAACGTATAGAGCGATAATTTCCCTTGCGGAATGGCCATGCCACCGATCCCCACATCCCCTAATCCTAAAATCCTCTCCCCATCTGTGATGACAATGACATCGAGGTCTTGATGGGAAATATTTGCGACCATTTCAGAGATCTTATCGCGCAAAGGATAGGAAAAATAAAGACCTCGGTGCTGTCGGTACATCACGCTAAAGTGGATCGACACATCGCCCACCGTCGGCGTGTAAATAAGCGGGAGCATCTCAGAAATATGCTCTGAGATGAGGCGATAAAAAAGGATCTCATTGCGGTTTTGCAGCCCTGAGAGAAATGTATAACGGGAAAGCTCATCGGTCTTATGCTGGAAATTTTGATAGCGCCGCTTGGCCTGTTCGTCGAGAGTTGCCACGCGGGGCGGTAAAAAGCCATTGAGCCCCAGTGCATCGCGCTCTTCTTGGGTAAATGCTGTTCCTTTGTTGAGGAGAGGATCATTGAGAATCTGCTCAGGAGAAAGAGAGAGTTCGATCGGAACCATGCTTTGAAAACCCTTATGAAGTGAAAATATTTTTTATAGTACTTTAGATCTGTTTTGTCAACACTGCAGGAAAATCTTTCGAGTCAGTTGCAAAACTCCAGCACATGGAAAAATCGATGATTTTGAAGCGGATTGCAAGGGATGCAAAGCATCCAGGTCGCTTCTGACGACAGCAACCCCGCAGCGGGTTGGTGAGGAAGAAGGGATGCACTCCGCTTCAAAAACGCGGTTTTGCTGGGTGCTGGAGTTTTGCAACTGGCTCTTTCAACATACGCATCGAAACTACGCACCAAGTTCCAAAAATGCCGATCCCAATCCAGCTTAAGATGGGCTGGATCTCAGCTACCGCAAAAAATTGCAGTCCCAAGATTAAAAAGGAAGCCAGCGCTTTAGACGTGCGGTGGGCAAACACATCGATCAGCGATTTTGCTCGAAACTTTTCGTCTTGGCCCAAAGGGATATAAAGCATCTCTTTAATCACCGTAAACAAGGAAAAATCGAAGCATTTGATGGTAATGAACGAAAAAGAGATCATGGCAAAAGCGGGAAAGAACAAAAAGCCCACACTATTGATGCACAAAAGCATCGGAATTAAATAATGGCTACGGCGAATCCCCAGAAAATGCACCAGGAGAAAAGAGCCGACAAATTGCAAAGATAGTGTCGCCATATGGACGATTGCCATGACCCGTCCGGTATACTGGGTGCGCAAATCCTTATCCCCGATCGTTTTTTCTAAAAAGTGATTAAATTGAAAGTCGACTAAGGTCGAAGAGACCTGCATGAAAATCACAATCGCAAGAATGAAGATCAAAAATTTGGATTGAGTAATGAGCTGAATCCCATGTTTAAGGGTATTCACAGAAGCTCCTTTCTTCTCCACTCTCAAGTGGATCCCTTCCTCAGTGTTCTTCAAAAGAAAAAAGTAGGCAGCTCCCAGGAAAAGGTAAATCGGAAAGTTAGCAAACAAAAGATTTTCCGAGCCCATTTTGACAGCTAAAAAGCTAGGAATTAAACTTCCTGCCATCGAGCCCAAAGCGCCGATGCCGAATAAAATGCCATAGAGGTATTTTGCGCGTGAAAGACTGGTGGAATTATGAATCACAGACCACAGAAGCTGGAACATCAACATGATGTACACTTCTTTCCAGATGTAAAAGAAAAAAGGAAGCCATCCCAACTTCTTTAAAAATAGAGCCGAGAACAAACTGATCGCACTCACCACCCCGGCCACGCTTAAAAACATCTTAAAGCATCCTAACCTGGGCAAGTATTTGTTATAGAGTGTCACAATGAGGAAATTAAGAGGCACGACCGCTAGCCAAGCATACGGAAACCATGCCGAAGTATACGCAGTGATAAAGACGGCATTGCTCACCGGACGGATGATCGAGTAATCGGAAGAGATCAAAAAACTGCAGAACATCGCGCATAGCACAAACAACCGTTCACGGAGTGTGAACGATCGTAATTCTTCCCCAAAAGCTCTCAGTTTCTCCCGAATCATCTTAAGACTCTAAAGCCTCGCGCAAAGGTTGTTCATAAGAGGGCGCGATATAGACCCAGCTCTTCATTCCAGATGGGATTACGATCTTGGAGCAACGAGAAGCTTCCATCACAGTCCCGCGCCGCGTGAGCACAGGAAAGGCTAAGCCCTTGTCTTTGGAATCCCCTTTAAATAAACTCCAAGAGATCGATTCGTGCGGGATTCCCAGTTTTTCCTGGATCCCCAGGATATCCGACTCCCCGATCCCCTCTTGAGCTTCCACCGCTAAAAACCGATGGTCTCGTTTTAAAAGAGCTGCCGCATCGACATGCCCTTTAGCAGTAGGATCAAAGGCCGCATGGCGCAAAGCCGTTAAAATCTCATTGTCCGTCATGCTCAAATAGCCCTTTAAATCGCTTAAATACAAGGTGTTTTCATAAAATTGAGCCATGAAACGTGCTAAATGAAACGAATACGATTTCACAGTGGAATACTGATAGACCCTTTGATGCATGAAGTGGCGCGCCAAAAGAAGCGCTTCGCACGATTCGATTCCATTCTCCTCGATTCCTAACTCCAATCCCCCATCCTTCGAAGGAACAATGCAAAGCATCTCAATGAGCTGATGGTAATCGAACAGGCCATACGAGACCCCTGTAAATTGCGCATCGCGCAGCAAGTAATCGATCCGATCGGACCCAAAGAAATCGCCCGTAATCACTTGGCACATTACTTTATCCCAGGCAGAAAAAGAATAATTCACTCCCATTTCCGCTAAGTGGATCTCGCCAATTGCCATTTTAGCTAAATCTTCTACAACCGAGTGCTCCGGAAAACGCTTCTGTACTTGGCTCCAGATCGGCAAAAGATCGGGACTTTGAATCACCGCGAGAGTCCATTTTTCATGCCCCCCTTTTCCGAGCAGCACCTTTTCTGCCACATGCGAAAACGGAAGATGTCCTAAATCATGGCATAACGCCGCAAGACGCAAAATCTGCCGCCAGTAGTCCACATCGACAAGATGCGCTTCACTGTATTTAGACAGAATCCGGTCGTAAATCTTCGTCGTGAGCTCCATCGCACCGAGCGAATGCTCAAAGCGCGTGTGCGTGGCCCCGGGATAGACTAAAAAAGAGATCCCCAGTTGACGCAAGTAATGAAGCCGCTGAAAAGGAACAGAATCAATTAAGTCCCGCTCCAATTCATTGAAGCGAATGAACCCATGAACCGCATCGTAGATCTTCTTTGTGTAGCCTGTCATTTCACCCTCCACTAAATTCTGGACGCGGTTTGCTCTCGTGCATGTAATTGGATGTGACCGCAATAAACTCCGCTTTGCGTTGTAGCTCTTTAATGTTGCGTGCGCCGCCATAAGTCAAACCGCTACGCAATCCTCCGAGCAGCTCTGCAATTAAAAGCTCTGCGCTTCCCGTTACATTTCCCCAAAAATCGATCCCTTCTGCGACCGTTTTTTCTTTCAGCCCACCGTAGAAGTCGTTCTGGAAATCTTCGCTTGCCTGTCCGCGGAATTTCGCTTCCCATCCCGTTGGAGAACGCTCTGACTTTCTCTTTGGTGCCGCACTCTCAGAGGTCATCGCAAACCGCTTGCCGATCATCACAGTGCTCGCTCCCGCAGCCAAAGCCAAAACAACATCGCGGCTCGTGCGAATTCCCCCGTCAGCAATCAAAGGCACCCGCAATTTTTCTGCAATTTTTGCGCAATCATAGATCGCGGTAAATTGAGGCACGCCAAATCCAGTCACAATCCGCGTCGTACACGCAGCGCCAGGACCTACACCTACCTTGACCGCATCGGCTCCTGCATTCACAAGATCATGGTATGCCATCGCCGTGCATACATTGCCTGCAATCACCTCTTTGTTCGGGTGCGTGCGCTTAAGCTCCTGAATAAAATGAAACATCCGATCAGAATGGCCATGTGCGACATCGATACATACACCCGCTGCGCCGGCATCGAGAAGTTTGCGCGTCTCATCAATTTTCTGAATCCCGCAGGAAATAAACGTTTGTTCCCCATATTTCTTCACCCATTTTTCCTGCACCTCAAGATTGGTAAAGCGATGAAAAATCGGAACAGAACCTTTCGCAATCAAGATATCCGCAAGCTCTTCACTGATCGCCGTATCCATGTTCGAGCAGATCAACGGAATCTGAACCTTCCGGTTTTTCGTCAGCCACGTTTCCAATGAAGGTTCTGTGCGTGAAGGGACGTTATTAAATTGAGGAACTAATGCGACATCGTCAAACGTATAGCCTTTTTTCAGCGTCATAGGTCATTCCTTTAGGTAGACTCAACTTTGCAACTTTTTAGCCTCGCCTGCCTCGTCTATTTGCTCTCGGACGTTCGGCCAGAGGCCGAACTAGTCGATTTATTTAATCGGGAAGGGGTTAAAAACCCCTTCCCGATTAAATAAACGCCTCGGAGAGCAAATATCTCAAGGCCTTCGAGGCTAAAAAGTTGCAAAGTCGAGGTAATTCAAAACTACTGACACTATATCAAAAAGAGAATCTTTGATAAACTCATATCCATGATTACAGTCACCATTTTGACAAAAAATTCTGAGAGCTCTCTCAAAGCAACCCTGGATTCGGTGAAAGATTTTTCCGAAGTCCTTGTCTTTGACACGGGATCCACCGATAAAACACTGGAAATTGCCGCGCACACCCCCAACGTCAAAATTTTCCAAGAAGCATTTACAGGCTTTGGGCCCACCCACAACAGAGCTTCTTCTTTAGCCACTTACGATTGGATCCTCTCTCTTGATAGCGACGAAATTCTTACCTCTTCCCTGTCCAAAGAAATTCTCACCCTCTCCCTGGATCCTTCGCGCGTCTACCAAATCCAGCGCAAAAATTATTTCAATGGAAAATGGATCAAAGGGTGCGGCGGCTGGCATCCCGATTGGGTGATCCGCCTCTACAATCGCACAGCCACCCGCTTTTCCGACGCCGCTGTCCATGAAAAGATTATTTCAAACGGGCTGAGCCTCCACTCCCTCCCTTCCCCGGTTCTGCACACCCCCTACCGCAACATGAGCGATTTTCTCGCCAAAATGCAGACCTACTCCACCCTTTTTGCCGAACAAAACAAAGGGCTCAAAAGCTCTTCTCTTCTCAAAGCCATCCTGCATGGCTGGAGTGCTTTTCTCAAAAGCTATCTTCTTAAACGGGGATGTTTCTGTGGAAAAGAAGGACTCATCATTTCTCTCTATAACGGGCACACTGCTTTTTACAAGTACTTGAAGCTGACAGAACTCTGATTTTGATATTGCTTTAAATTTTATTTAATAGATATGAGTGTCCTTAAGACCGCACCTTAAGGGTTGCTCATGAACCTCACTACTTTCCTCTTATGCGCAAGTATTCCAGCTTTAGCATTCTGTGACACGGATTCCGAAACACCGCTAATGAAAGGCCTTGCCATTGTAAGAGACATCTCTTCCTTGAGTAAGGTGGATTTAAATCAACTCGAAGGATTGTATGTCGATTCCGACAGCGCGCTCATCGCTTTGAAAGAAAAATTGGAATCTCTATGTCTCAATGTGGAAATAACGCGAGACAATCTTCTTTTGATCAAAAATGAAATTCTTAAATTCTATCAAGATCATGCGCAGCATTTAGTCTCTGTCGAAATCCCCGAACAGGATGTTTCCTCTGGCGTCGTGACATTTGTCGTCAACAAAGCGAAAATTGGCAATGTCTCCTACAGAGGCAATCGATGGTTTTCCAAAAGACGTGTCGAAAAACAACTCTCCTTACATTCCGGCGACACCCTCGATGAAGATTCTCTATTAAACGACATCGCCTGGCTCAATCAAAATCCCTTCCATTATACAGAGGCTGTTCTCTCTCCTGGAAAAAACAAATCGGAGACCGATATTGAGATCCTCACGAAAGACCGATTTCCTTTACGGCTTTATACAGGAGCCGATAATACAGGGATCGAATCGACGGGAAGAGGGCGCTATTTTGTAGGGGCCACTTGGGGTAACGCTTTTTTTGTGGATGATTTTTTATCCTATCAATTCACTACAAATAGCACCTATGACAGGTTCCATTCCCATGTGATGAACTATATTTCTTATTTGCCCTGTCAGCATATCCTCAACATTTATGGCGGATATTCCAAAATCGAGCCAGACATTTCCAATTTTCATAGCCACGGGAAAGAAGCTCAGTTAAGTTTGCGTTACAAACTCCCCTTTCAACCGCTCTATACCCAATTCCAGCATCAGCTCTACTTTGGATTCGATTACAAATACATTACAAGCGCTCTGTTTTTTGTCGCAGAATTGAATACTCAGTCCAGCCTAATGAACGCCCGTGTGAATGTGTATCAGGAAATGCTCGGTTACCAACTAGAATACACCCCGTCCCACCATCAATTCACTTTTCAAATAGAACTCTATGGATCTCCCGCAGAGTGGCTCCCTCACCAAAGCCAACATGCTTACTCAGAGCTGCGCGCCCATGCAAAGCCCCGTTATTTTTACGGAACACTCGCTTTAGGCGACATCTACACGTTTTCGAGCAAAGAGGCGATCTCCTTTCTTTTACGCGGCCAGGGTTCCGTCAATCCCCTTGTTCCGAGCGAACAATTTAAATTGGGGGGATATAATACAGTCCGCGGCTACGAAGAGAGCGTTTTTATCAGCGATAACGGGATCTGCGCCAACTTCGAAGTGCGCTCGCGGCCCCTCAGCTTCTTTAAAAAAGCCAAAGATCAACTCACCTTTTTGGCCTTTATGGACTACGGATGGGGAGGCAATTACCACGCTTTCGATGGGATCAAAAAATCTGCGACCTTATGGGGAACAGGGCCTGGACTGCGTTACACCATCAACCCCTACTTAAACATCCGCGTCGATTACGGCTTTAAATTGCACCACGTTAAATTTGATGGAAACGATTTAGGAATGTGGCATGTCGGAGCCTCCCTCAGTTATTAAAAGGAAAAATAATGAAAAGTCACCACATGCAGATCCTCGCCTCCGCCTGGGCAATCATTTCTTCCCTTTCATTGCATGCGCTGCCGCAAGAGTCCCAAGTCGTGTCGGGACAGATGCAAGCGCAACTCCAACAAGACACTCTTCAACTGACGACAAGCGAGCAAGCCATTATCCATTGGAAAGCATTTTCCATTGGAACCCATGAAAAAGTGCAGTTTATTCAACCCTCCGCCACTTCTGCCGTCTTAAATCGCGTCAAAGGAACAGATGCCAGCCATCTCTTAGGACAACTCACCGCAAACGGAAAAGTCTATCTGATCAACCCCAACGGTGTTATCTTCGGCAAAGATGCCGTCATCCGCACCGCAGATTTTCTCGCCTCGACCTTGGATCTTTCCGATGCGGATTTTCTCACAGGGATAGAACAACTCTTCACCGGAGGCTCGAAGGAAGCCATCATTAACTACGGCACGATCGAAGCCAGTGATGGCAATGTCATCCTGATGGGTAGAATCATCGATAAC
>JAGVMG010000036.1 GCA_020053915.1 Parachlamydiales bacterium
CAAAGCTGAAGATGCCAGCGCAGCCGAAACCCAAATTTTGAAAAACGTTCGGTATAACCTCAAGAATTGGTTTCTGGCAAGGAGCCTCCTCAGCGTTCTCTTGGTCAGGCTCGTGCCGTATTCAATAAATACTGTCATGAGCGAACTCTGAGGCAAAGCCGATGTAGAGAAAACCGATTCTTGAGGTAATCCATGCATAATGCAGAATGGGATTGAAAAATATTCCCCAGATGCTGATATTAGACTAAGTGGCTAGAAAGAATATTGGGTGGTTCATGAAAGGCATGGAAACTGGTAAAGATAAAGTTAAGAAAATTTGCGATATCCTGAGGAAAGAAACCCTGGAGCCTGCGCAACTCGAAGCGGATGAAATTGTGCAACGCGCGCACAAGCAAGCCGATGAGATGATTGCTGCAGCGAGAAGCGCGATTGAGAAAATGAATATTGAAGCGCGTCAAGAGATCGAAAGACAGAAGAATATTTTTCAGTCTTCGCTGACTCAAGCTTGCAAGCAGGCGTTGGAAGCGCTCAAAGAGAGCATTGAAGAAAAACTGTTTAATCAAGAATTGTCGCGTTTGCTGGGAACGGTGACTCAAGACCCTAAAGTCTTAGAGCAACTCATTACCGCTGTGATCAAGGCTATTGATAAAGAGGGGATTGATGCGAATTTAAGCGTGTTCATTCCTGCGTCTGTACCTGCACGTTCTGTGAATGCGCTCCTTGCAAAAGATGTGATCGAACGGCTTAAGGAAAAGAGTGTACTTGTCGGTCCGATGACCGGAGGAATTGAAGTGAAGCTCCATAAAGAGAATATCACGATAGACATTACGGATGCTGCTTTAAAAGAGATTGTCTCCGGATATATCCGTAAGGATTTCCGAGAAATCCTTTTTGGGAAAAATTCTTCAAAATAACGCCCTTTAAACAGTGAACGGCATGCGAAATTATTATTTTTTGGCTCCTTCCTTACCTCCAATTGCGCTGGGTGTTCGCCCCGAGATTGGATTCGCGGAACTTAAAGGCCGCTTAGGAGACAATTTATCCAAAGAAGATATGGAGCAATTCGAAGTTCTGCTTCGATTTACCGATATCCTGAACATCCGTTCTCTTTTAATGGAAGAACCGATCGATCCTCGCGGGAATTTAAGCGAGAAAGAACTCGATGAAGCGATCCTCGTGAGCGCTGTTTTTCTTGATTACGTGTTTGACTTTTTGGAGCAATTTGAAGGGACCAAGGACAGAATTCGCAATTTTTCAGCACTATTAGCGCGTTTTTTTTCAGAGGAAATCCCGAAACTGCATGGATTTTTAAAAACGTACTTTGTGTTTGAAAGGCAATGGCGTTTAATTTTGGTGGCTTTGCGTTCCAAGCAGCTCCAGAGAGATGTCGTCCAGGAGTTGCAGTTCGAGGACTTGACTGATCCTATGGTCGCTCAGATTTTAGCGCAGAAGGATGCAGATCAGTATGAACCTCCATTAGAATACATGGATCTAAAAGAGCTTGTCATATCGTGTGCGGGGGATCCTTGGCAAGAACACAAGGCATTTGCGGAATATCGCTTTAAAAAAATTGCAGAAATGGTGGAAGGGTCATTATTCTCCCTCGATCTGATTTTAGCGTATGTGGCACAATTGATGATTCTCGAGTATTGGAACGAACTGGATGAAGAAAAAGGCAGAATGATTCTAGATACATATAAACCTGGGACCTCTTCGGAGAGCCCTTAAGAAAATGAGCTAAGGCACATGAGCGAAGGACCAAACTATAGCAGTAAGCAAGTTGCAAAAGGAAAAGTCGTAGGCGCTTTCGGCAACTTACTACAAGTCGAGTTTCAGGGAAATATCCGCCAGGGTGAAGTCTGTATGGTTCACCTAGGCAAAGAGGTTTCATTGAAGGCTGAAGTGATCGAGATCGTCGGGAACACTGCCAAGATCCAGGTCTTCGAAGATACAAGAGGCGTGCGTTTGAACACGAACGTCGAGTTCACATCCCATCTTTTAGAAGCGGAACTCGGTCCTGGGCTTTTAACCGCCATTATTGATGGACTGCAAAATCCTTTGGAAAAAGTTGCTGATGCGACCGGTTTGTTTTTATCTCGCGGGGTGTATCTTCCTCCGTTAGATCGGATCAAGCACTGGGACTACCATCCGACTGCAAAAGTCGGAGATGTTCTTTCCCGCGGCGATAGTTTAGGCTACACGATGGAAGGGCGTTTTCACCACCAAATCATGATCCCTTTTATTCATTTTGGCTCTTTTACGTTAACTTGGATCATTAAACCTGGCTCTTACACGATTGATACGGTCGTGGCGCGCGGTGTTGATGAAAAAGGGACCGAGCATTCCTTCACCATGGTTCAAAAATGGGCTGTTAAAATGCCTCTGTTTGAAGGGGAGAAGATCAAAGCGACGAAGATGATGGACACGGGTCTTAGGATTATTGACACTCAGTTTCCCGTATTGAAAGGGGGAACATTTTGCTCTCCTGGTCCTTTTGGCGCGGGAAAGACCGTGATGCAACACCACTTATCTAAATACTCTGACGTCGATATCGTCGTTGTCGTCGCTTGCGGAGAGCGTGCAGGAGAGGTAGTTGAAGTTTTGCGCACATTCCCTCACTTGACAGATCCTCATACAAATGAATCTTTAATGACACGTACTGTGATGATCTGCAATACCTCTTCGATGCCAGTTGCTGCGAGGGAAGCATCGATCTATCTCGGGGTCACCATTGCAGAATACTATCGCCAAATGGGTCTCGATGTCCTACTTCTTGCGGATTCCACTTCACGTTGGGCGCAAGCGATGCGCGAGATGTCTGGGCGATTAGAAGAAATCCCCGGCGATGAAGCCTTCCCAGCTTATCTCGGCTCAAGGATCGCCGCATTTTATGAGCGTTCTGGCGTGCTTGAGCTTAAAAACGGAAGTGTCGGCTCTCTTACTATCGGTGGAACCGTCTCTCCCGCGGGAGGAAACTTCGAGGAGCCGGTCACGCAAGCGACTCTATCCGTTGTGGGTGCATTCCATGGGCTTTCCCGCGCTAGGTCGGATGCCCGCCGTTATCCTGCAGTAGATCCTTTGATTTCATGGAGCAAATATGTCGATGAGGTCAGTAATGAGCTCGAAGAGCGCGCACACGGCTGGAGAAAAAAAGTCAGTGACGCTGCGCGGATTTTAAGAGATGGAGATGAGATTGGAAAGCGGATGGAGGTCGTCGGAGAAGAAGGCGTCTCGATCCATGATATGGTCATTTTCTTAAAATCAGAACTGTATGAGTTTTGTTATCTGCAGCAGAATGCCTTTGATAAAGAGGATGCTTACTGTCCTTTAGATCGGCAGATTCCGCTGTTTAACTTAATCGATCAAATTTTTGAAACTCCGTTTGTTTTTGATTCTCATGATAGAACGCGCTCTTTTTTCCTTGAGCTTCAGAACGAAGTGAAGAACATGAACTTCATGCCGTTTAATTCTGCTCGGTATAAAGACGTTTTTGAGAATATTAAGCAAAAAGTGGATAAATTTACTAAAAAAGAACAAGAAGTAGCGCACAGGGTGAAACGATGAAAAAAGTCTACGACAGAATTGTCGACATGCGCGGAAACCTGATTACGGTCATCGCTCAAGGCGTTAGCCTGGGTGAACTTGCCCGTGTTCAGAAACAAAATGGCCGTAGTACTTATGCTTCCGTTTTGAGAATTGATGGCGAGACAGTGACCTTGCAGTGTTTTGAAAACACGCGAGGTATTAGCACAAATGATCGCGTGACATTTCTCGGACGAGAGATTCAAGCTACCTGTAGCGATTCTCTTTTAGGTCGCCGTTTAAATGGAACAGGTGATCCGATTGACAACGGGCCTGCCATTATGGGGGATCACATTGAGATCGGTTCTCCTTCGTTTAATCCAGTGAGAAGAATTATTCCTCGCGATCTCGTGCGCACCAACATTCCGATGATCGATGTCTTCAATTGTTTGGTTAAATCTCAGAAGATTCCTATCTTCTCTGTTGCAGGGGAGCCTTACAACGCTTTATTGATGCGCATTGCAAACCAAACAGATGCGGATGTCGTAATTATTGGCGGTATGGGTCTTCGTTTTGACGATTATCAATCGTTTATCGACAATGCGGAAAAGTCGGGATCTTTAAATAAAACGATCATGTTTATCCATCGCGCCACCGATCCTGCCGTTGAGTGCCTTTTGGTGCCCGATATGGCTCTTGCATGCGCTGAAAAGTTTGCCACGCAGGACAAAGACGTGTTAGTACTGCTGACGGATATGACCTCTTTTGCTGATTCGATTAAAGAGATCATGATTACAATGGACCAAGTCCCCTCTAATCGAGGTTACCCAGGATCTCTGTATTCTGATCTCGCTTCCCGTTATGAAAAAGCGGTCGACATCGATGGCAGTGGTTCGATCACGATCATTTCTGTGACGACAATGCCAGGCGGCGATGTGACCCACCCCATCCCGGATAATACGGGATACATTACGGAAGGTCAGTTTTATCTGCATGGCGGGCGGATCGATCCGTTTGGATCTCTTTCTCGTTTGAAGCAGCAGGTGATTGGAAAAGTGACGCGTGAAGATCATGGGGATATCGCCAATGCGCAAATCCGTCTCTTTGCGGATTCTAAAAAAGCGAGAGAGCGGCAGAGCATGGGCTTTAGATTGTCCCGTTGGGATGAAAAGCTGCTCCATTTCTCCACGCTTTTTGAAGAGAGAATGATGAATCTTCATGTGAACCTCTCGTTAGAGCAGGCGCTTGATTTAGGCTGGAATACTCTAGCAGAATGCTTTGATTCTCATGAAGTGGGGATCAAGCAGGCACTTGTCGATAAATATTGGCCGAAAACCCACACTTGAAATCGCAGGGGAGTTTGTGGCAGAGATCAAGTTAACCAAGACAGAATTGCGCATCCAGCAGGTCAAGCACGATCGTTTGCAAAAATATTTGCCGACATTGCAGCTTAAGAAAGCAATGTTGCAGATCGAGGTCAACCAGGCCCAGGCAGAGATTGAGATGCTGGCGGTCCAGTTTGCTGCACACCTTGAAAAAGTAGGTCAGTACAGTTCTTTGTTCACCGATAGGAATGCGCCTGATCTCTTTTCTGCGGTCAAGGTTAAGCAGGTAAACACGAGCCATGAGAATATCGCCGGCGTCGATATTCCTAACTTTGAAGGGGTTGTTTTCGATCCATCCACTTACTCCTTATTTGAAACTCCGATCTGGTTTGAGTCGGCCATCCAAGGGTTAAAAGAGCTTGTCACTTTGCGTGAAAAGTTAACCGTTGCAGAAGATAAAAAACGGCTCTTGGAAAAAGAATTGCGTGAGGTATCGATCCGGGTCAATCTCTTTGAGAAGATTTTGATTCCGAGAGCCCAACAAAACATTAAGAAAATTAAGATCTTCTTAGGAGATCAGCAGCTTGCCTCTGTCTGCCAAGCTAAAGTTGCGAAGAAGAAAATCCAAGAACGCGCCTCAGCAAGAGAAAAGAGATGATCATCCCTGTAAAAAAATATCTTCTGATTGGCTCTAAAACAGATCTCGATCAGTTTTTTGCTCGTGCCCAGAATAAAGGGATCATTGAATTCATTTCCCCCCACGGCAAAAAACCTACAGAGCTTCCCGCTGCAGCTCAGCACTTGTTTCACGCGATTAAAATTCTGCGGAAACTTCCCGTAAAAAAGAACTACGAAGGCGAGGGAGATCTTGATTTTGCGCGCGAGGTCGCAGATCGGATCTTAGAGCTTAAAGCAGAAGTGGAAAAGCTCTCTGAAGAAAAGAGATATTTGGATGCAGAGATCTCACGAGTCGCGCCTTTTGGCGACTTTTCCATGGACGATATCGATTTCATTGAAAGAGAAGCTGGAGTAGAGATTCAGTTCTTTTGCATGAAAACCGCAAAAAGCCATGTGGCGAACTTTACCGATGAGGTTATTTACGTCGGCACCGAGTACGACCTCGACTACTTCATTACGATCAGTCCCGAGCCGCGCTCTTATCCTGACATGATCGAAATGCGCATTGATCGCCCCTTGGGGGAGTTGCAAACGCATTTGTCATTTGTAAATGAATCTTTGCATCAAATCGAAGCGGAGCTCAAAGGATTTGCCGGCCATCTCGAATTTCTCCAAGAAGCGTTCATCGAGCATCTGAATGTGCACAATCTTGCTTCTGCCATAAAAGATGTGGCTTATCCTCTGGATAACGCTCTTTTTGCTGTAGAGACATGGATTCCCAACAATAAAATCACCACCCTCTATGCGATCATAGACGGCATGGCGATCCATTGCGATCCGATCAAAGTGGAAGAATCGGATAAAGTTCCGACCTACATGGAAAACAAAGGCGTGCAGCAGATCGGTGAAGATCTCGTTCACATCTATGATACCCCAGCGACAACAGATCGAGACCCTTCCGGCTGGGTGTTTTGGTTCTTTGCTCTCTTTTTCGCTATGATTGTTGCAGACGGGGGCTATGGGCTTCTCTATTTGGGAATTGCTCTCTACATCAAGTTTAAGCATCCCGATTTGAAAGGACACGCAAGACGATTCCTCAAGCTCTGCTTTGTGCTTGCCACCGCCTGCGTTCTTTGGGGATGTGTCACCGCTTCCTTTTTTGGCCTGAACATCACTCCAAAAAACTGGCTTGGCAAAATCTCTGTCCTCAAGTACTTGGCTGAGCAAAAAGCAGAATACCATTTACAAGCCAAAGATGATGTCTATGACGGGTGGGTTGCCAAGTTTCCACAACTTGCCAGCGCCAAGACAGGGGAAGAAATGATTGAGAGTGCTGTTGTTGAAGAAAAGGGCTCTCCCTCTTATGTGATGTTCAACTTGTTCAGCGATAGCATTCTCCTCGAATTTTCCCTTCTTATCGGGGTAATTCACGTCGCATTTTCTTTCCTTCGGTATTTATTCCGAAATTGGTCGGGCATTGGATGGATCGCCTTTATGATCGGCGGCTATCTCTACTTTCCTGAAACCCTCAACGCGACGTCGCTGCTTCACTTTTTGGGGTTCATCAATAAACCCGATGCGGTCGAAGTGGGCTTGCAGTTGATCTATTGCGGAATGGGCCTTGCCCTCGTTTTAGCGCTGATCCAAAAAAGACTTTCAGGACTTGGAGAAATTGCCAATGTCGTCCAAGTCTTTGGCGATGTGCTCTCGTATTTGCGACTCTACGCTCTCGGACTTGCTGGAGCTGTGATGGCAGAAACGTTTAATCAACTCGGGATGGACGTGGGATTTGTGTTGGGTGCAATTGTGACCCTTCTTGGGCATAGCGTCAATATCGTCCTCGGCCTTGTTGCCGGCGTGATTCACGGGCTTCGTCTTAATTTCATCGAATGGTATCATTATTCCTTCGATGGGGGAGGCCGTTTATTTAAGCCCCTGATACGACTAAAATTTAAAGAACAGTAAATTGTGAAATAAGGAGTTCATATATGGATTATGGCATGATTGGACCAGCTCTCGTGCTCGGACTCGGCTGTATCGGAAGCGCGATTGGATGCGGCATCGGCGGGATGGCGTCCCATGCGGTCATGAGCCGTGTCGAAGAAAACCACGGTAAATTTATCGGGATGTCAGCAGTTGCCTCTTCTCAGTCGATCTACGGCTTTGTCTTGATGCTGCTCATGAAAAATAGCATCATCGCAGGAAAGCTCTCTCCACTTTCTGGAATCGGGATTGGCCTCTCTGTTGGATTAGCGTTGCTTTTCTCCTCTATGTACCAGGGGATGTGCGCCGCATCTGGCATTCAAGCCGCAGCAAAACAGCCTGCAATCATCGGAAAATGCTTCGCGGCCCTCGGGATCGTGGAATCATTCTCCCTGTTCGCATTCGTTTTCGCTCTGCTGCTGATCTAAGTCTCAATTTCATTCTGTGCTTCCCTTCGTGAAGCACAGATGTTATATACCAGACTCGGTCTCAAACTTGGAATTTAGGGGCCATTATAGCGGCCCATTTTTTTCGAACCGCTCCTCGAGAATATTCATGAATATTCCCGTCGTCGCGGTTCAAAAAAACTGGACCCCTAAATTCCAAGTTTGTGACCGAGTCTGGTATATGAGAAAAAAAAGGAGCGCGCAGTTATGTCTCAGCAGTTTCGCATCGAAAAAGACTCCCTAGGAGAGATCCAAGTTCCTGCACATTGCTATTACGGAGCTCAGACTGCGCGCTCGCTTCTCAACTTTCCCATTGGTCAGGAGCGGATGCCGATCGAAGTGATCCGCGCACTTGCTATCATCAAACGCGCCGCCGCTCAAGTTAACTGCGATTTAGGGATTTTGCCAAAAGACAAGCGCGATCTCATCATTGCTGCTGCTGACGAAGTGATCGCAGGAAAATTCGATGAGCAGTTTCCCCTTTCTGTTTGGCAGACAGGTTCTGGCACGCAGACTAATATGAACGTCAACGAAGTCATCAGTAACCGCGCCATCGAGATGACAGGGGGTAAGCTTGGCTCCAAAACCCCGATCCACCCCAACGACGATGTCAACAAATCCCAATCTTCCAACGACGTGTTTCCGAGCGCCATGCATATTGCTGCGCTGCTCGATGTCCACAAAGAGCTCATCCCAGGCTTAAAAAAGCTCCACCAGGGGCTAAAAGACAAAGCCCATGAGTTTAGAGCGATCGTCAAGATTGGACGCACCCATCTCATGGATGCCACACCACTTACTTTAGGCCAGGAATTTTCCGGCTACGCCTCTCAAATTGAACACGGACTCAAAGCTTTAGAACACTCAATCGGTCACATCTCTGAGCTCGCTCTCGGCGGTACAGCCGTCGGCACGGGCATTAATGCTCCTGCCGAATATCCTAAACGTATCGCAGATGAGATCAGCCGAATCACAGGCTACCCTTTTGTGACCGCTCCCAACAAGTTCGAGGCCTTGGCCTCCAACGATGCCATCGTCGAAATCAGCGGCGCTCTCAAACGCATCGCCTGCTCTTATATGAAAATTGCGAATGACATCCGTTGGCTCGCCTCAGGTCCTCGCAGTGGAATTGGAGAGATTCTCCTTCCTGAAAATGAGCCCGGCTCCTCGATCATGCCCGGCAAGGTCAATCCCACTCAAAGCGAATCGATGACGATGGTTGCAATCCAAGTTCTCGGCAACGACGCCACCATTGGATTTGCAGGCTCACAAGGCAACTTCGAGCTCAACGTTTTTAAACCCTTAATGGCCTACAACCTGATCCAGTCTATCCGCCTCCTCACTGACGTCGCCGTTAATTTCACCGACAAATGCCTCAGCGGAATCAAGCCCAATCTTCCTCGGATCCAAGAGCATCTCAACAACTCGCTCATGCTCGCCACGGCCCTAAATCCGATCATCGGCTACGACAAGGCTGCCAAAGTCGTCCAAAAGGCTTACAAAGAGAATACGACCCTAAAACAAGCAGCGCTTGCACTGAATGTCATGACAGAGGCCGAATTTGATGCGGCCATGGACCCTCGCAAGATGGTCGATCTGTCGGATTGACCCAGTTCTAAAAAATAGATGCCTATTATCATTGAAGCCACTAAGCTTGTCGCTTAGGAAAGTAGAGAGCGTACATGGCATTAACTTCCATTCAAGTCGTTCAATTTTATAGAACTTACGATCTATATAAAGACTGCTTAACTCGGGTCAAATTTCCTGGGTTTGCAAACCTTAACGAAATTTTTCTGCACTGCGAACAAAACTATCAATCGCTTAAATTACAAGGTAAAGCATTACAGGCGCAATGTTCAGACACATCTTCGAAGGAATATCAGATGTTTTCCCAAACATTAGCAGAATGCAAAGAGTTGCATAAAGCTCAGAAGAGGGATGCTGAGCGGTTATTTTCCTCTATACTTCACTCCGTGACGCAGTCAAATGGCCCCGAATGAGAAGTGCCATTCCCAAATTGGGAAGGCCGACGAGGAGGGTCAATTTGACAAAGTCGCAGCCTGTCAAAATTCACAAAACCTAGTACATAGTTAAAAAAGTTTTTGCTCATATTATTGGGTAAAGTTTCTTCAGTTTGATTCGAGCATCTTCGGTTCTAAACCGCCAATTGCATTTTAC